>JALZAG010000127.1 GCA_030948445.1 Candidatus Dormiibacterota bacterium | reverse complement strand
GTGGCTGTGAAGGCGCCCGCGTTCGGAGATCGACGCACCGCAATCCTCACCGACATTGCGGTCCTGACCGGCGCCACCCTCATCAGCGAGAAGGTGGGGCTTCGCCTCGACGCCGTTCGTGTCGAGCAACTCGGCAGCGCCGAGAGGATCGTGGTCACCAAGGAGGACACCACCATCCTGACGGGGGGCGGTGACCGTGCCGCCGTGGAGGCCCGCGCGGAGGACCTGCGTCGCGAGATCGAGGAGACGGAGTCCGAATGGGATCGCGAGAAGCTCGAGGAGCGGCTCGCCCGCCTGGTCGGCGGGATCGCGGTCGTCAAGGTCGGCGCCGCCACCGAGACGGAGCTGAAGGAGCGCAAGTCGCGCGTTGAGGATGCGCTCGCCGCGGTCCGCGCCGCCCTCGCCGAGGGCTATGTGGTCGGCGGCGGGGTCGCGCTGCTGCGCGCGGCGCACGCCATCGACGCGCTGTCCCTCGAGGGCGACGCAGCCACCGGGGCGCGCATCGTGCGCAGGGCTCTCCAGGAGCCGCTTCGGATCATCGCGCGCAATGGTGGGTACGACGGCCCCACCGTCGCCAACCGCGTCGCACAGATGAGCGGGGACGAGGGCTTCGACGCCCGCAACGGCGAGTACGGAAACCTGGTCGAGCGCGGCGTTATCGACCCGACCAAGGTGGTCGTCAGCGCTCTCTCGCACGCCACCTCCATCGCCGCCATCGTGCTCACCACCGAAGCGCTGATTGCTGATGCCCCGGAGCCTGAGGATGACGACGCGTCCGGTGGTCACGGCGGCCACTCGCACGGCGGCGGCATGGGTGGGATGGACGCCATGGGTGGCATGGGCGGCATGGGCGGCATGGGCGGCATGGGCATGGGAGACGACCTCGACTTCTGAGCTGGCGCCCGCGCCAACTGGCCGCGAATCGGTCGGCCGCGCCTAGACTGGCGAGCGCATGTGCGGCATCGCCGGTTTCACCGGAGTGGACCAGGAACTGCTGAGTCGAATGCTCGACTCGATGATCCATCGCGGCCCCGACGGGTTCGGAATCGAGGTCAACGACCACTTCTCGATGGGGATGCGCCGCCTCGCGATCGTCGATATCGATGGCGGCAATCAGCCGATCTACACCGACGACCACCGTCTCGCGCTGATCAACAACGGTGAGATCTACAACGCGCCCGAACTGCGTGCCGAGCTGGAGCGCAAGGGCCACCGCTTCTCCACCGACCACTCCGACACCGAGGTGATTCTTCGTGGCTATGAGGAGTGGGGGCAGGACGTGGTCACCCACCTGACCGGGATGTTCGCGTTCGCACTCTGGGATTCCACGCACGACGAGCTGTTCCTGGCGCGCGATCGGCTCGGCATCAAGCCGCTGTACTACACGCAGCACGGCGGTCGGGTGATCTTCGCGTCCGAGATCAAGGCGATCCTGCAGGATCCGACGATTCCGCGACGTGAGAACCTCACGGTGCTGCAGCGGTTCCTCTTGTTCCGCGTCCACGACGCGACTGAGGACACCTTCTTCGACGGCATCAAGCGCCTGCTTCCGGCGCACACCATGACCGTGGGCCCCGAAGGGGTGCGCCGCGTCCGTCGGTACTGGAACCCAGAGGTGAACCTGGAGTTCTCGGGAAGTCGCAGCAACGATGACTACGCTGCCGAGTTCGCCGGGCTCTTCGACCGAGTCGTGGCGCGCCACCTCCTGTCCGATGCGCCAGTGGGCGTGCCTCTGTCCGGTGGACTCGACTCGAGCGGAGTTGTCTGCACGATGGCCCACCTCATGGAGCAGGGAACGGACCTGCACACCGGTGGCACCCTGCACACGTTCTCCGCCCTGTTCCCCGGTCAGACCATCGACGAGAGCCAGTACATCCACGAAGTCGAGCAGCGAACCGGCAGCGTCCCGCACTACGCGTTCCCGGACCTTGACGAGTTCTGGTTGGAGATGCAGGACTGGGTGTGGTTCCAGGAGGAGCCGACGATCGCATCGGCGCCGTACGCGTACTACTGCGTGTACCGCATCGCCAAGGAACACGTGAAGGTGATGCTGTCGGGCAACGGTGGCGACGAGTTGCTGGCCGGATACATTCCGTATTTCCGCGCGTACCTCACCTCCGCGCGAGACCAGGGACATTGGCTGGCGGCGGCACGCGAGCTTGTGAGCGGGGCGGACCTGTACCGAGGGTATCTCGGTGAGGCACTGCGCAGCCGGCTGCCCAGCCAGGGCGGCCTGCTGACCATGCGACCGCTACTTGCCGATCGCAACGGCGAGCTGGAGAAGGTGACGTTCACCCCCGACCGCAACCTCAACGCGCGTCTTGCGCACGACGTGCTGTCCTACTCGACACCCAACCTGCTCCGCTACGAGGACAAGAACTCGATGGCGTTCTCGATCGAGGCGCGGGTGCC
>JALZAG010000115.1 GCA_030948445.1 Candidatus Dormiibacterota bacterium | reverse complement strand
GAGAAGGATGACGCGGTCGTGCTGGTTCGTCTGGGTGACGAGGTGCTGGCCAGCGGGGTCCCACCGTGGATCGAGGCTCGCCGCCTCGGCCAGAAGGTCACCGAGGACGAGGACCGCGAACAGCGGCGCAGCTTCTACGCCTTCCTCGAGGAGTACCTCACCGAGGCGATCCGCCAGCGATAGGCACGTGTGCGGCGACAAGCTCGGCGAGGGCCGGTGCCCCGTCGGCATCGGAGCGCTGGAGGCGGAGGACCGCCGGCTGGTGCCGGAACCAGGTGCGTTGCGCTTTGACGTAGCGATTGGTGCGGAGCGCGGCACCGGCCTTGGCGGCGTCGACGTCGATGACCCCGTCGACCACGTCGAGGGCTTCCGAGTAGCCGATGCCCGCTCTGCGCAGAGCCTCGCGCGCGACGCCGCGGTCGAGCTCGGCGCGCGTCTCCGCCACGATGGCGCCGTCGTCGAACATCGCGTCCAGCCGCGCGGCGAGGGCTGCGCGATGCACGTCCCGGGCGGCGTCAAGGACCACAAGCGTCAGCGGCCGTCCGTCCACCCGGCGGCGCGCCTGTGCGAGCGGCGCACTGCTGCCCCGGAGCACCTCGACCGCGCGGATCACGCGGCGCGGATTGGCGACGTCCAGGGTGCGGCCTGCCGCGGGGTCGCGGGCTCGCACCTCGGCGACCAGCTCCGACAGACCTCCCGGTGTGGCCGCCAGGGCGGTCAACTCTGCCCTCAACTCACCATGGGGAGACACACCGCCGAAGTCCCACCCCTCCCGAAGCGCGCTCAGGTATTGACCGGTTCCGCCGACGACGATGGCGGGCACACGGCGCCAATCCAGTTCCTGGAGGGTCGCCCTGGCGTGGCGTAGCCAGTCTGCCGCGGTGAACGGCTCGCCCGGCTCACACAGGTCGAGGAGGTGGCACGGCACCCCGCGCAGCTCACCCGGCGTCGGTCGGGCTGTCCCCGCCAGCAACCGGCGCACGATCTGCCGGGAATCGGCGTTGACGAGCTCGGCGCCGCTGCGCAGAGCCAACTCGACTGCGAGCTGGGTCTTGCCGGTGGCGGTGGGACCGCCGATGGCCAAAGTGCGCGGGGGGAGCGCCCCCGTCATGCAGGGGGACGTCGGAATATTCGCCGCAGCATGGAGTCGTCGAAGATGGCCACCGCGGGCCGGCCATGCGGGCAGGTGACTCCCCCACTGATCTCCACGAGGCGATCGAGCAGGCCCTGCTGTTGCTCGGGATCGAGCTCGTCGCCAAAACGCACCGCCGCGTGGCAGGCGACCAGGGCTGCCGCGCGGTGGCGCTGCTCGGTCACCGGACCGCCGGCGCCAAGCGAATCGAGCAGCTCGCCGACCAGCCGGGCCGGGTCTGCTCCGGCCCCGCTGACCGGGACAGCGGTGCAGCGCAGGGTGGTCGGGCCGAAGACATCGACGGCGAAGCCGCACGCCGCCACCAGCTCGGCGTGCGCCGTGAATAGCTCCAGCCTTCGTGTGTCGCATTCGATCAGCGCCGGGATGAGCAGCAGCTGCCCGGGCGTGGACCCCGACGTCCAGTCAGCAAGAAGCTCGGTGTAGATCACCTTCTCGTGGGCGGCGTGCGGGTCGACCACCACCACCCCGGCAGCGGAGGCGGCGAGCAGCCACCGCCCACCCTGCTGACCCAGCGCGCGCAGAGGCCGCAGCGACTGCAATGACGTTCGCGGCGTCAGGCCGGGCGCACCGGCCAGCTCTATCACAGGGCCATCGCGGTACGGCTCATCAGCCGGCGACGGCGACGCGACGCCAGCACTCGGCGAGGACGCTTCCTCAGCGAGTTGAAGGCCGGGACCCTCAAAGGTGGAAACGCGGTACACCGAGACACCCTGCAGTGCCTGCCAGCAGGCGCGTTGCACGGCGCCGAAGACGCTGCGCTCGTCGCGGAACCGCACCTCACGCTTGGTCGGGTGCACGTTGACGTCGACGTCGAGCGGGTCGAGCTCGACGCTGACCACCCCGAAGGGGTAGCGGCCGGCCGGCACCATCCCTCGGTATGCCTCGGCCGCCGCGGCGAGCAGCGAGCGGTTGTGGACCCGCCGCCCGTTGACGACGATGACCAGGCCCGTTCGGTTGCTGCGATGGTGGCGCGGCTCGCTGACGGCGCCCCCCACGTTGATGTCACCATCGGCCAAAACAGGAATGAGCTCGGCGGCCTCGGCGCCGAAGACGGCGCGCAGCGCGTCCTCGAGACGTCCGCCTGGGGAACGAAGCCGGGTCCGTCCGTCGACGGTGCAGGTGACGCGCAGCTCGGGATGGATCAGCGCGAGGTCGCTGACCACCGCAACGGCGGCGGCCGTCTCGGCCCGCTCGCCCCGGAGAAAGCGCAACCGGGCCGGGGTGGCGGCGAACAGGTCGAGGACCTCCACTGTGGTTCCGGCGGGCCCACCCCAGGCCCTCTCCTCCACCGTCTCGCCGTGGCGAACGTGGAGAAGCGCGCCGGCCGGCTGGCTTGCGGGACGCGATGACATGGTCACGTCGGCGACCGCCGCGATGCTGGCCAGCGCCTCACCGCGAAAGCCCAGAGTTGTGACCCGCTCGAGGTCGCCGGCAGCGCGGATCTTCGAGGTCGCGTGGCGAGCCAAGGCCAGCGACAGCTGGTCAGCAGAGACGCCGGCGCCGTCGTCGCTCACCCGGATGCGCACCGTGCCGGCGCCGTCGACGACCACGTTGATCCTCGTGGCCCCGGCGTCGACCGCGTTCTCACACAGCTCCTTGACCACGGATGCCGGTCGCTCGACCACCTCGCCAGCGGCGATGGCGTCGGCGACGGACTGGGGCAGCCGGCGGATTGGCACCGCCGTCGCCGCGCTCACGGCGTCGCGCGCTCGCGCAGCTCGGCGAGCTTGTTGAGGGCGGCGATGGGGGTGAGACCTTCGATGTCGAGCTGGGCGAGCTCGGCGATGACGGGGTGCTCAGGCGCGGCGATCCCGAGGCTGAGTTGGTTGGGGACGTCACCGGCGCCCGCGACCGGGTGGTCACGTTCCAGGTCGGCGAGCAACTGCCGTGCGCGCATCAGCACACCGGCCGGGACACCTGCGAGGCGTGCGACGTGGATCCCGTACGAGCGGTCGGCACCACCGGGAACGATGCGGTGCAGGAAAGTGATCCGGTCGCCCTCCTCGAGGACGTCGACACGGGCGTTGGTGACCCGCGGGAGGTGATCCGCCAGCGCGGTGAGCTCGTGGTAATGGGTCGCGAACAACGTCCGGCAGTTGAGCTGCGGCGCCTCGTGCAGATGCTCCACCACCGCCTGCGCGATCGACATCCCGTCGTACGTCGAGGTTCCCCGGCCGATCTCGTCGAGGATGACGAGGCTGCGAGACGTGGCCTGGCGGAGGATCGCCGCCGTCTCGGCCATCTCCACCATGAATGTGGAGAGCCCACCGCTGAGGTCGTCCTGCGCACCGATGCGCGTGAAGATGCGGTCGCACACCCCGATGCGAGCTCGCGCCGCCGGGACGAAGCTCCCCACCTGCGCCAGAAGAGTCAGCAACGCAACCTGGCGCAGGTATGTCGACTTTCCGGCCATGTTCGGGCCGGTGAGCACAACGATGCGCTCGGCCGCGTCGAGTCGGCAGTCGTTGGGCACGAATCGGCCGGTGCCCAGCGCGCGCTCCACGAGCGGATGGCGTCCCTGGTCGATGTCGATGACACCGGATGAGTCGACCAGCGGCCGCACCCAGGACTCCTCCACGGCAACGCAGGCCAGCGCGCGGTGCACATCGATGATCGCCACTGCGGCGGCGGCGTCGAGCAGTTCGGCGGCATGCGCCGCAACGCCGGCGGTCAGCGTTTCGAGCAGCTCCTGCTCACGTGTCAGGGCGCGCTCGCGCGCCCCCAGCACGACAGTCTCCCGCTCCTTCAGATCAGCAGTGATGTAGCGCTCGGCCCCGACCAGGGTCTGCTTGCGCACGTACTCGGTGGGGACTGCCTCGCGGTGGGCGTTGGGAACCTCGATGTAGTAGCCGAAGACGCGGTTGTAGCCGACCTTGAGGGAGCCGATCCGCGTGCGCGTCCGCTCGGCATCCTCGAGCCCCGCGATCCATGTGCGCGACTCGGCACCGGCAGCGACCAGCTCATCGAGCGCAGCGTCGGCTCCAGGGCGGATGCAGCCGCCGTCACGCGCGCTGATCGGAGGCTCGTCGACGAGCAGTGCGCGCAACCGTTCGGAGAGGTCGTCCGGGGCCACGCACCGTGTCGCCGCTGCGCTCAGCTCACCCGAGCGCATCCGCGAGAGGATGTCCTGGATGGCCGGCAGCGCCGCGCAGGCTTGGCGCACCGCGCCGAGGTCGCGCGGTCCGGCGCTGCGCTGCACACAGCGCGCCACCAGCCGCTCGAGGTCGCGCACTGCTGCGAGTGCCTCGCCGAGGGTGTCACGCACCCGAGGTGCGTCGACCAGCTCGGCGACCGCGTCGTGACGCGCCAGGATCAGCAGTGGTTCAGTGAGGGGCTCGAGCAACCGGGCGCGGAGCAGCCGGCCACCCATGGGAGTGCGGGTGCGATCGAGCAGGGCAGCGAGCGAGACGCCGCCGCCGAGCGGTGCCACCAGCTCGAGGTTGCGCCGCGTCTGGGTGTCGAGACGCATGCTGGCGCTGTCGCTGCGCCGGCGGACGTGGACGAAGCCGGGCGTCAGGATTAGCCGCGCGCGCTCGCAATACCCGAGCACCGCGCCAGCGGCCCGGACGGCACGGTCGACGCCGTCGACTCCGAGACCGTCGAGGGTGTCGGCCGTGGAGACCGCGAGCAACCGTTCGCGCGCACGCGAGCTGTCGAAGAACGCGGAGGGCAGCAGGCTGCGCGGGATGCCGGGCAACATGGTTGCGGGAACGGACTCGGCGTCGTCGGCGACCAGGACTTCGGCGACGTCGAGGCGCCGCGGGTGCGCGACTCGCTCGGTGAAGCGCTCGCCGCAGTGCGTGACCTCGAACGGCTGGTGGGGCGCTGCGTGCAGCGAAGCGCCGGCCCGCGCGACCTGGCCGCGGTGCGCCAGGCATGCGCGGCGCTTCCCGCCGTCCAGGACATCCTCGCGGGAGTGGAGTCCGGCGATCTGGTGACCGCGGCGGCGCGCTGTGTCGCACCCGATGGTTTGGCCACGCGATTGCGCCAGCTGCTGGTCGACGATCCACCTGCCACCAGCCGCGATGGCGGCTG
>JALZAG010000080.1 GCA_030948445.1 Candidatus Dormiibacterota bacterium | reverse complement strand
CGGCGCCACCGTCGTTGATGCCACTGGCGTTGCCGGCAGTGACGCTGCCCTCCTTGTCGAAGGCGGGTCGGAGACCAGAGAGGGAGTCGGTGGTGGTACCTGCACGCGGATGTTCGTCGACCTCTACTGTGACCGTCTCCTTGCGCTTCTTCACTGGCACGCCGACGATCTCGTCACGGAAGCGGCCGGCGTTGATCGCGGCCTCTGCCTTCTGCTGGGAGGCCGCCGCGAAAGCGTCCTGGTCCTCCCTGCTGACCTCGTACTCGTGGGCGATGTTCTCGGCGGTGGTGCCCATGTGGCAGTGTTCGAATGCGCACCACAGGCCGTCGCGAATCATCTCGTCGACCAGCTGGCCATCACCGAGCCGGTAGCCGAAGCGGGCGTTCTCCACCAGGTACGGCGCTCGCGACATGTTCTCCATGCCGCCCGCGAGGATCACCTCGCTGTCGCCGAGCCGGATGGCCTGGGCGGCCAAGGCGATCGTCTTCAACCCCGACCCGCACACCTTGTTGACCGTCATCGACGGCGTGCTCTCGGCGAGGCCGGCGCCGAGCGCGGCCTGGCGCGCCGGGTTCTGGCCGAGCCCGGCGGAGAGGACGTTGCCCATGAGCACCTCGTCGACGCTGTCGAGACCGGCTCGGCGCACCGCCTCCCGCGCAGCGATCGCACCCAGCTGGGGGGCCGGGACGTCAACGAATACACCGCCCATGGTGCCGACGGGGGTCCGAGCAGCGCTGACGATGACCGCGTTCTCCATGCTCAGACTGTAGCCATTCGGTCGATCACGACAGCGCCTCGCCGAAGGCCTCCGCGTACCGCGTCGCAAACTCATCGCGCGTGTACGCATGGCCCTGGGGACCCTGCGTCTCGACGACGTATGTCGCCGCCAGCGCGCCCATCCGCCCCGCCACGTCAGGACCGCGCCCTGCTCGCAGCCCTGCGAGCAACCCGGCGATAAAGGCGTCGCCCGCGCCGGTCGGATCGACGACGTGCTCGGTGGCCGCCACCGGGATCCGCTCCACGGTGCCGTCGATGTGGAGCTCGCTGCCCTGGCCGCCGCGTGTGCGGGCGACGGCCGCCCCGCCCGCCACGAGGGCGTGCACGTCACGGCCGGTGCGCCTGTGGATGAGCTCGAGCTCGTAGTCGTTGCCCACCACCAGCCACGCGGCATCGAGACCCGCGGTGAGCGTCCCGTCGCTGAGTGAGCTGAGCTGCTGCGCGGGTGCGAACACCAGCCGGGCGCCGATGCGTCCGGCCTGGTCGACGTGCAGCGCCATACCGTCCGGGGCGTCGGGGCCGACGATCACGTGCTCGACGTCGGAGAGCGCCTCCAGGTTGACCCCCGCCGCGCGCGCCATGGCGCCGGGGAAGAAGGCGGTGATCTGGTTGTCGTCGAGGTCGGTGGTGATGAAGGCCGTGGCGGTGGTGACGTCGTCGCAGAGCAGGGCGCTCGACGTGTCCACCCCCACGGCCCTCAGCTCGGCACCGTACTCGGCGAAGTCGTTGCCCACAGCGGCGCAGAGCAATGGCCGCTCGCCAAGGAGCGCCAGGGTGTACGCGATGTTGGCTGCGGTGCCACCGCGTCGCCGGTCGAGGCGATCGATCAGGAAGGACACATTGAGGATGTGCGTCTGGTCGGCGAGGATGTGGTCGGCGAACCGTCCACCGAACACCATGATGGTGTCGTAGGCGACCGAACCGGTGACGGCGATGGATCCCATGGCGAGGGAAGCATAGGGGGGCGGCATCGCGGATCCGACGCCGGAGGCCTGACTCCGCCCGGCTCGCGGGAGAATGGGCGTCATGGCACTTCCCGGTCCACGCCCCGCTCCCGGTCCCTCCGGCCCGCTCGCCTCCGGCCACGCGCCGCAGGACGCGGCTCTGGCCGAGGCCGTCGAGGTGTACCGGCGCACCTACACGACTGTGCTGCGCAGCACCGGCGAGACGCGGCTGCGCGTGCTCGAGGCGTCGCACAAGGCCATGCACAGCAGCCTGCACGCGCTCGCCGACGCGCAGGAGCCGGACCTGGGGGCCTTCCTGTACGCGGTGCGCAGACTGCCCGAGGCGATGTTCGGTGCCGAGCGGGTGGTGATGGGCCAGTCCGCTGAAATCTTCGCCCGCCGGGGTTTCGGCGGCGTCGGGACGCAGACAGAGTTGGGCGCCCCCGGGCGGCGGCGGCGCTGGTACGACGCCGGCAACGGGACGCTCGCGGTGCTCATCGCTTCGGCGTCCGATGTCGACGACCTGATCCCCACCCTGGTTGCCTTTCAGATTGAGTGGAACAAGCTGCACGCGGTCCTCGGCGCGAATCCGCAGCAGGGCGGCACGGCCGCGGATTTCGCGGCGGAGTGCGGCGGCTCAGAGGACGACTGGGCGCAGTTGATGGAGGTGTGGGGTGCCGCGTTCACCAGCCGGCTCGAGCAGCTGCGACGCCGCCGGCTCTCGCTGCGGATTCGCATGCTGGGTGGCACCCAGGTGGGCTACGCGCGGGTGACCCGGCGGTGGTGGCAGCAGGTCACCGGACTGATGCGCTCCGAAGGCCTGCTGGACCGCCCCGTGTACTTCGTGAGCAGCAATTCGCACAGCCTCGGCAACCTGGTGACCGGGCTGGCCCGCCGCCGCCAGGATGAGCTGGTCTCGTCGGTCGAACGTGGCGGCCCGGACGAGCTTCGCGAGGAGTTGCGCGCCTTCCGCGAAGGCCGGGCTGAGGGCAATTGGGACAACTTCCTCTATTACGCGGCGCGGATGTGGCTGCGCGGCACGCTCAGTGACGTCGAGCGTGCGGCGGTGCGGCGTGAGGAGCGGGCGGCTGGTGTCATCGCGGTGGGCAGCCGCACCGCGCTCGACGTCTCCGCGCAAGTGGTCGCGCTCGACCGGCTCGAGTCCTCCGCGCTGGACGAGCGTCTCGGCCCAGTCGACGGCGCGGCGCTGCGCGCCAGCCAAGCGGTGATCGTCAACGTGGATTACCCGCTCGGGCTGGCGGCGTACAACATCCTGCGCGAGGTCGCCGAGACCTCCGAGCTGCGCGGTGTGTACATCCTCGGCAAGGCCGCCACCCTGAACGCCGACGTCGGCGACGTGATGATCTCCGGCGTGATCCACGACGAGCATTCGGGCAGCACCTTCTGGCTGGACAACGTCTTTCGCGTCTCCGACATCGCTCCCTACCTGCGGTTCGGCAGCGGGCTCGACAACCAGCGCGCCGTCACCGTCAAGGGCACCTTCCTGCAGAACCGCGGCTACCTCGACTTCTATCACCGCGAGGCCTTCTCGGTCGTCGAGATGGAGGCGGGACCGTATTGCTGCGCCATGTACGAGATGAGTGAGGCTGCCCGTTACCCGATGGGCGCGCCAGTCAACTTCGCGCGGCTGCCCGTCGACTTCGGCGTCATCCACTACGCCTCGGACACGCCGTACACGCAGGCGCGGACGCTGGGCGCACGCGGGTTGTCGTACTTCGGCATGGACTCCACGTATGCGTCGTCGGTGGCAATCCTCCGACGGATCCTCGGCCTCGAGGGCGCCCTCGTCGACAAGACCCAGCCGCTGGATGCGCCGGCGGTCGAGGACGGCGAGCAGATGCCGACCGAGGCACCCGCGTGAGACGCCGCTGGCTAGTGTCCCTGGTCGCGTTGGCCGCCGTTCCCCTCAGTGGCTGCGATGGCGGCCCTGTGGCCTGTGCGGCGGGCGGATGCGCCCCGTCGCCCAGCGGTACGCTCAACGTTCAACCGCAGAACAGCACGCTGCTCGTCGGCGTGAACCGCATCTCCATCGCGCTGCTCAATGGTCAGTCCACCCCGGTCACCGCCGGGCGCGTGGTGGTCAACATCATCGATCCCAAGGGCACCTCGCTCGGCACCCGCCCGCTCGAGGACATCGCGTCCGTGTACGGCGGCGTCCCCGTGTACGTTGGCATCGCGAACTTTCCAACCGCCGGCCAGTACGACTACGTGGTCAGCGGCACCGACGCCGGCGGTGCGCCGATCCGGGGCAACGCCTTCGTGACCGTGGCCGCGCATGGGCCCGAGCTCGCGCCCGGCATGACCGTGCCCCCCGTGCAGCAGAAGGTTGTCACCGAACCCGGCGTGACGCTCTCGATGGTTGACAGCGGCGTGCCGCCCGACACCTGGCACGACGTCACTGTCGCGCAGGCGCTGGCCGAGCACAGACCGATGGTTCTGTACTTCGGTGAGCCCGGGTTCTGCCCCAGCAAGACGTGTGGACCCACGATCACCATCCTCAAACAGCTGTGTACTCGCTACTGCGCGCAATTCTCCTTCCAGCACATCGAGGACGACATCCCGCCCGGGCCCGCCTTCGTCCAGCCGAACGCCTTCCCGAACAACCCCGCGTTCCTCGCCTTTGGTCTGCGCAGCGATCCCTGGGTGTACTTCGTCAACAGCCGGGGCGTGGTGACCGACCGGTTCGAGGGTCCCATCACCCTGAGCGAGCTGCAGGGTGCGGCTGACGGCACCCTCGCGGGCCATGTACCGGCCGTCTCACTCAGCGCCTAACCAGTGACCGGCGCGTAGAACATGCCTCTCCTCTCCCTCGACAACGTTGCGGTGGCCTACGGCGCCGAGGTGATCGTCCGTGGCATCACCCTGCGCATCGAAGCGCGGGATCGGCTCGCCGTGGTGGGCGCCAATGGCGCTGGCAAGACGTCAGTGCTCGACGTCATCGCGGGTGCGCTGGAGCCCAGCGAGGGTGTCGTCGAACGAGCGCGCAGCCTGCGCATCGCCCACCTGCCGCAGGATGCGCCAGACCCAGTCGGCGCGACCGTGCTGGACGAGGTGCTCGCATCGCGCGCCGACCTGCTCGCCGTCCATGCAGAGCTGAGCAGGCTCGAGTCGGCGATGGGTTCGCGCCCGGCCGACCTCGACGCGGTGATGGCGCAGTACGGGGAGCTGCAACACGCGTACCAGGATGCCGGTGGCTACGACCTCGAGTCGCGCGCTCGTGAGGCGCTGGGAGGCCTCGGCCTGGACGAGTCCCTGCAAGGCCGCGATCCCCGCCAGTTGAGCGGGGGTCAAAAACGTCGTGTCGAGCTGTCCAAGCTGCTCCTCGCCGACGCCGACCTGTTGCTGATCGACGAGCCCACCAACCACCTCGACCTCGCCTCGATCGAATGGCTCGAAGACTTCATGGCGGAGGTTCGCTCGACCTTCGTGCTGGTCTCGCACGATCGCCGCTTCCTCGACCGCGTGTGCACCTCGGTTCTCGAGCTTGGCCATGGCGCTGCCGAGGAGTACCCGGGCAATTACACCCAGTACGTGCGCCTGCGCGTGGAGCGACGAGCGCGACGCCAGAAGGAGTTCGAGTCGCAGCAGGCGCACATCTCCCACCAGGAGGAGTTCATCCGCAAGTACAAGGCGGGTCAGCGCGCCAAGGAGGCGCGTGGCCGCCAGAAGCAACTCGACCGCATCGACCGCGTGAGCGCTCCCCCCCGCGACAGGCGCCCACGCCTGCGATTCGCGACGGCACCGGTGTCCCAGATCCTGCTCAAGACCAGCGACCTCGAGGTGGGGCGCGGCAACACTCCACTGTTGCGACTGCGCCCGCTGAGCATCGCTCCCGGCGAACGCATCGCGGTGGTGGGCACCAACGGGTCCGGCAAGTCCACTCTGTTGCACACACTCGCAGGCGAGCTGCCGCCGATCAAGGGCAACATCCGGCTCGGTCCGCGCACCCACCGCCGGTTGTACCGCCAGGACCTAGGCCGCGAGGGCGACGCGGCACCGACGAGCGCCTACTCGACCGACGACACGCGCACAGTCATGGAGGATCTCCTCGCCGACCACCCGGTGGGTGCCGAACGCGCCCGCACCGTGCTCGGCGCCCTTCTCTTCAGTGGCGACGATGTGCACAAGCTGGTGGGCGAGCTGAGTGGCGGTGAGCGGGCGCGGCTGCTCCTCGGAAAGGTGGCGCTCGAGGAGACCAACCTTCTCCTTCTCGACGAGCCGACCAACCACCTTGACATCCCTGCCCAGGAGGTGCTCGAGCAGGCACTGATCGGCTATGGCGGCGCCGTCGTGCTGGTGACCCATGACCGCGCGCTGATCGACGCCGTCGCGACGCGCACCTGGGCCATCGAGGACGGAGGCATCCGCGAGGTGCTCGGCGGTTACACCGACCTGCTGCGGGTGCGCGACCGCGAGCGCCGCGACCTCGAGCGCGAAGCACAGCGCATAGCCGCCGGTCAGCGCGGCCCGAGTCGCGCACCGTCGGCCGCGGTGACGACGCCCGCATCGGGTGAGATGCGGCGACTGGAAGCGGAGATCGCGGCCATCGAGGCGGAGCTCAAGGTGGCGCGTCACCGCTTGCTCGATCCCGAGACCTTTGCAGATGTCGAGAGCGGAGCTGCGGCCGGGCGGGAGCACGACCGGCTCAGCGGCGCCCTCGCCGAGCTCTACGAGCGCTGGGAAACACTGGCCGGCGCTGGCTGATCGGGTTTCTACACTGTCGCCATGAGCACCTCGATCCCACGCCTCGGCGAGATCGTCGTCGATGCGTCCTCCATCCAACGCCGCGTGGGGGAGCTCGCGGCGGCGATCGACGCGCACTACGCCGCCGCCGACTCTCCTGTCGTTTTGCTGTGTGTGCTCAAGGGTGCGCTCCTCTTCACCGCGGACCTGGCGCGACGACTCACCGTGCCGTGCGAGATCGAGTTCGTCAAGGCGCGCTCCTACCGCGACGGCACCCAGAGCAGCGGCACTCCGCAGCTCGCGGACGGTGGCCCCGTCGGGTTGGCGGACCGGGACGTGCTCATCGTTGAGGACATCGTCGACACCGGACACACCGCGGCACTTCTTCACCAGCAGCTGGCTGTGCTCGGGGCGCGCTCTGTGCGCCTGGTCACCCTGCTCGACAAGACCGCGCGGCGAACCCAGTCCGTGCACGTCGACTGGAAGGGGTTCGACATCAACGATCGATTCGTGGTGGGGTATGGCCTCGATCACGGCGAGCGCTACCGGAATCTCGCGGACGTGCGCGTCCTCGACGGCGCGTGACCACCCGCCGTGGGGCACCGGCGGCGCTGGCCGGCGCCACGGTGGCGGTGTCCATCTCGGCGATCCTCATCACCGAGGCGCGCACCGACGCCGCGACGGTGGTGTGGGTGCGTATGGCGCTGGCCTCTTGCATGCTCATCCCCTGGGCGGTGCCGCAGCTGCGTGCAGGAACAGTCGGCGGATCGCGACGCGACGCGCTGCTCGCCGCCGGCGCCGGTGTCCTCCTCGCCATCCACTTCCTCGCCTGGACGGCATCGCTCGCGTTCACCTCGGTCGCAGCCAGCGTCCTGCTCGTCTCGCTGCACCCGTTGATCGTCGCGCCACTGGGAGCGCGCCTGCAGGGGGATGCCGTCGGTGGCCGCGTGATGACCGGGATCGGGCTGGCATTGGTCGGGACGGTGATCACCTGTGCCGGTTCATTCAGCGCGCACGGCACGGCGCTGGGCGGCGATCTCCTGGCGCTGACGGGTGGCGTCGCGCTCGCCGGCTACCTACTCATCGGTCGAGGCCGTCGCCAGCGAGGTGGCGTGGCTGCGTATTCCGCGGTGGTGTACGCCATCGTCAGCGCAGCTGGGCTGGGAGTGGCTGTGGTGGGCGGTACGCTTCATGCGCCCAGCGCGCGCACGCTCGCTGCGTGCACCGGCCTTGCTGTGGTCTGCACCATCGGAGGCCACACGGTGTTCAACTGGACGCTGCGCCACCTCCCGGCAAGCACTGTGTCACTAGCGTTCCTCGGCGAGCCGCCGCTGGCGGCCCTGCTCGCTCTACTCATCCTCGGACAGGCGCTGCCCGTGAGCACCATCGTCGGTGGCGCATTCATCTTGGCCGGGCTCGCAACCGCAGTCTCGACAGCGGCCGCGCAACGGTATGCCACCACGCCGGCGGGGTGACGTGCCAACTCAGATGGCGACGCCGGTGACCAGGTAGACGAGGTGGGTTGGCACCATGCCCATAACGACACTGATGATCAGCACGTACAGCATTGCGGTGGCCGGCTGGTTGGCGCGGATGCGTGCGAAGTAGAGGGTGAAAGCGGTGACCCCGGCGGTGAACAGCACTCCCGAGCCGATCACCAGCAGCCAGAAGAGGAATGCCTGGTCCCCGGAGATGAGCCGCTGGCGTGAGCCGCTGTTGCCGAGAAGCGCGATGGCGATGACCGCACAGTCGACGGCGACCGCGATGAACACGGCGTAGATCGACAGTCGCAAGGGACGGAACGACATGTTCGGTGTCACCAGGTACCAGTGCCCGAGCAGCATTCCGGCCAGCGCGCTGCCGCCGAGCAGTGCCGACGAGAAGAAGGTCAGCAAGGCGCCGCCGGACCCGCCGAGGGCGGGCCCCATTGCGACGGCGGCGGTCACCACTGTCGCCACCCCGACAGCGACGGTCGCCACGGCGACCACGCGGCGGGAGACCTCGGTTCCCACAGCAGCGAACAGCGCGTCGGCGAGCAGCAGCAAAGTGAAGGCGACCGCCCAGTGGGCAAACGCTGCCACAGCTCCCCCATCAACGGTGCTGTGCAGCAAGGCGCCGAAGTCCGAGCTTCCCGAGAGCACGAGCAGGTCGGTGCCCATGAGCAGTGCACAGATCGCCGCGGTGGTGCCGGCGAACCCGCGGCCGACACGCCCGACCTGGTCCAGAGCGGCGCTCAGCGTAACGGTTCCGACGGCCAGCTCCAGGAGGACGAGCAGCCCGGCCAGTGGCGCGAGATCAGGCAGCGACGGAGGCGGCACCGCGCGATGGTACGCAGCGGGCTGTCGGCGACCGGTTGACTGCGTTACGGTGCCCCATCGATGAGAGGGGAGCCGACGACCCCACCGAGTGCGTCATCGCCAGCGCCGGGTCAGGCCAGCGGGGACATCAAACGGCCGCGCCCGTGGACTCCGGCGGCCGCGATGGAGCCAGTGCCGCCGCTGGCACCGCCGCCGGCTCGTCCCGGGGCTGGGACACCCGTGCTGCCCGGCGAATCGCCGCCCGCAACCCGCGCCCGCGTGAGCCCGGCGGTATGGCTCGTGGCGCTGGCGCTGATCGTCGCTGTGCTGGTGATCCTGCTGGTGCTTGGCCGCCTGTAGCGCGGCGGGACCCGGCGCTACGCTCAGCCTTCGAGAGCCAGCCCAGCCTCCTGCCACGCCTCGATGCCGCCGACCACGTTGATGGCGCGCGGCCGACCATGCTCATGCAGGAACTCGACCGCCTTGCTACTGCGTCCACCGAGGCGGCAATGGACGTACACGTCGCGGTCATCAGGGATCTCATCCAGCCGTTGCGGTACCTCTGCCAGCGGGATCAACACGGCTCCTGGAATGCGCAGCTGCTCCCACTCCCACGGTTCGCGCACATCGATGAGGATGGCCTCGCCGGCGCTTACCGCGTCGTGCGCCTGCTGCGGTGTCGCCTCGCCCTTGGTGGCCATGCCGCGAGTATACGAATCGCCTGTTCGCATCCATGTCAGGCTGGTAGGCTGCCAGCGTGACCGCGACGGCGACGGCTCCCACGCTCCCCGCGGACGACCCCTGGTTGAACGCGCAGCGGCAGTTCGACAACGCCGCGCAGATCCTCAACCTCTCCCCCGGACTCCGCGCGGTGCTGCGCGAGGTGCGCCGCGAGCTGCTCGTGCGCTTCCCGGTGAAGATGGACGATGGCTCGCTGCGTGTCTTCGAGGGATACCGCGTGCAGCACAACACCACGCGAGGACCCGCCAAGGGCGGCATTCGATTTCACCCGCAGACAAACCTCGAGGAGGTCAAGGCGCTGTCCATGTGGATGACATGGAAGTGCGCCTTGATGAACATCCCGTATGGCGGCGCCAAGGGCGGGGTGGTCGTCGAGCCACGCGAGCTGAGCCATCGCGAGCTGGAACGGCTGAGCCGCCGCTTCGCCAGCGAGATCAGCATGCTGATCGGACCCGACTCCGACATCCCAGCCCCCGACGTCAACACCAACGCCGAGGTGATGGCCTGGATGATGGACACGATCTCGATGGAGGCCGGTTACTCGATCCCCGCGGTGGTGACCGGCAAGCCGCTCGACATCGGCGGCAGTGAGGGCCGGCCCAGCGCCACGGGCCGCGGCGTGACCATCTCGGCAGTCGAGATCTGCAAGCGGCTGAACCGGGATCCCGCAGGCACCACGGTCGCCGTGCAGGGTTTCGGCAACGTGGGCAGCGTGAGCGCCGAGCTTATGGCCGAGCGTGGGTTCCGCATCTGTGCGGTGTCGGACGTCGCCGGCGGCATCTTCAACCCGGCGGGCTTTGACGTCCCGGCGCTGCTCGAGCACCGCCGCAGCACCGGCCACGTCGCTGACTTCCCCGGCTCGCGCCCGATCACCAACACCGAGCTCCTCGAGCTCCCGGTCGACTTCCTTGTACCCGCGGCTCTTGAGAACCAGATCACCGCGCGCAATGCGGCCAGGGTTCAGGCGTCGGTGATCATCGAGGGCGCCAACGGGCCGACCACACCAGATGCCGACCTTCTGCTCGAAAGGCGGGGCATCGTGGTCGTGCCGGACATCCTCGCCAACGCTGGCGGCGTCACCGTCTCCTATTTCGAGTGGGTGCAGGACCTGCAGTCCTTCTTCTGGGAAGAGGGCGAGATCAACAGGCAGCTGGAGCGGATCATCACGCGCGCCTTTGCGCAGATGTGCCAGCAGGCCGACCTCCACCAGGTGTCGCTCCGGCTGGGCGCTTACCTGGTGGCGGTGAAGCGGGTCGCTGACGCCACCGCTGTCCGTGGCATCTATCCCTGAGCCGCCCGCCCTGGGCGGGGAGATGGCGGGGGCGGGCGGAATCGCCGAGTACGAGGTCGGCGTCCCGATCCGCGAAGGGTGGGGGGGCACGATTCGCGATGGCCGCTATCGCCGCAGCGGGCGACGGGTGACCATCCAGGAAGTCCGTCCCGACCTCACCGCGGCCCCCGGCCTCGTCGAGCGCCTCGGCGATGTCGGCCGCGACGCCGCCGCGCTCCGGGATCCCCACCTGCTCGCCGTGTACGACCTGGTCAGTGACGCCGGAGCGTTCCGCCTGATTGGTGAGTGGTCCGACGGCACCACCATCGCGGCCAAGCTCGCACGCGGACCGATGCCCCCGGTTGTGGCCATCGCCGCGGTGTGCGACGTGCTCTCCGGGCTGGAAGCGCTGCACACTCGCGGGCTGTTCCACGGCCAGGTGGGCCCGGAGACGATCGTCGTGGACAGCGACGGGCACGCTCGACTCGGCGAGCTGGCTCTGTGCGCGGCGGCATCTCCCCCGGGGTTTGGCACGCGCACCGACGTTCGTGACGCCGCGCGACTTGGCCTTCATCTGCTCCGCAAGGCGGGGTCACGGTTCGATCCCGTGCGCCGCCCCCTTGATGGCGCCAGCACCGGTGCCGGTGCGGGCGAGGCGGCCGGTCTGCGCGCAGAGGTGGACCGCGCTGCCGCGGCGTTGCTCGGGCCCAGCTGGCGCGCGGCGGTCGGTGCGACATCGCGGCGCGACCGGCGGGCCACGCGGCGGCCGGGGCGCGCCTTTGCGGTGGCCGCGCTGGCTGTGCTTATCCTGGCAGCGGCTGCCGCCGCAGTGATCCTCGTCGCCGGTCGCGGCGGGAAAGGTGCCTCCTCCACGGGCCCGCTCACCGTCGGCAGCGACGCAAGCCTGGTGGTGACCCCCGTCACAGGCGGCTGCAACACCACGTACGCCTTCGTTGGCACGGGCTTGCTCTCCGGTACCGGGAAGCTGGTGTACCGATGGGAGCAGAGTGATGGGCAGGTCAGTGCGGACACCGTGCTGCCGATCAGCGCTGACGAAGGCTCCTTCCGGCTCACTCAGGCCTGGCGTCTCCAGGGCTCCCAGAAGGTCGACGGGGCCATGACCCTGCACATCCTCAAGCCGGTGGATCGCAAGCTCAGCCAGACGTTCCACTACACCTGCCAGTGACCAACTGGCGACGCCTCGCACAGCGCAACCCGCTCCCCGGAGGGGCCATCACGGTCGGCATCGGCCTGCTCCTCGCCGGGGTGTGCACCTATGCCTTCCTCGCCGTCGCAGGCCATGCGCTCAGCGCGCTGCAGTACTCCGCATTCGCCAGCTTCTGGGCACTCCTGTTCGTGGTCGCGCCCGGCATCTTCCTTCCGCTCGAGCAGGAGCTCGCGAGGGCCATCTCGGCTCGCCGAGCCAGGGGAGACGGCGGTGGACCGGTGGTGCGCCGCGTCGTGCTCATTGGAGGCGGCTTTCTCGTCGTGCTCGTGGTGGGTGCGCTGCTGGGCTTCGGGCCGATCGACAGTCACCTGCTCGGTGGCGACGGAGTGCTGATGGTGGCGCTGCTGCTGGGGCTGACCGCGTACTGCGCGGAGCACATCGGCCGGGGCACGCTGAGTGGTAACAGCCGGTTCCGGTCCTACGGGGTCCTCCTCGGTGCCGAAGGCGCGTACCGGGTGGCCTTCTGCGCCGCGCTGGCGCTGGCCCACGTCAAAACGCCCGGCCCGTACGGGCTGGCGCTGGTGGCAGGTTCCTTCGCCGCGGTCATCACGGCGGTCGCCCGGGAGCGCGGTTTGCTGGCAGCCGGCTCGCACAGCAGCAACGCGGAGGTCACCACCGCGCTCGGGTCACTACTGCTCGCGTCGCTGGCCACGCAGTTCATGTTCAACGGAGGCACCGTGGTGGTGCAGCTCCTGGCCTCGCCATCTGAGCAACGCGCCGCCGGGACCTTCCTCAACGGCCGCGTCCTGGCCTTCGTCCCGCTGTTCCTCTTCCAGGCGGTCAC
>JALZAG010000069.1 GCA_030948445.1 Candidatus Dormiibacterota bacterium | reverse complement strand
ACGCGGCCGCCCCGTCCCCGCCCACCAGGGCGGACCTCGACCCCACGTTGACGATGCTGCCGCCCCCGGTGCCACTCATTCGCGACGCCGCGGCGCGGCACGACCACCACGTGGTGTGCAGGTTCAGCTGGAACATCTGGAGCACGTCGGCCGGTGTCGTGTCGATGACCGTGCCGCCGCTGAACCCGCCTGTGACATTGACCACGGTGCTGACCGGGCCTTCCAGCTTGTCGAGCCGCTCCCACAGTGCGTCGACCGCCCCGGCATCGGTGAGATCGGCCCGCTCCCACTGAGTGCGCGGTGAGAGCGCCTCCAGCTCGGCCACCGACTGCCGCGGCGACGCCACCCCGACCACGCGGGCATGGCTCGCGGCGAGCGCCTGCGCAACCGCAGGCCCGAGGCCCCCGCTGGCACCACAGACGATCGCCGTCCCAGACACCAGCTCATCCTACGTCCCTCTAGCATCGGGGCCGAGCAGCACGCCAGGAGAGCAATGGATGGCCAGGCCGGCGGTGGGCATGACGTGGACCAGCGACCTCGCCGGTCGCTCGTCGGAGGCGGGTGAAAATGCCCTGCGCTACATGGCCCTGCTGGTGGAGGCGGGCATCACCCCCGTCCTGCTCACGCCGGGCGCCGGGACCGAGGCGGTATCCCGGCTCGACGGGCTCCTGCTCCCGGGCGGTCCCGACATCGCTCCCTCCGAGTACGGCCAGGAGCGTGGTGAGCACCTCGGACCGGTGGCGCCGGAGCTGGACGCGCTCGAGCTCGAGGTCTTCCACGCCGCCCATGCGCTGCACCTCCCGGTGCTGGGAATCTGTCGCGGCCAGCAGCTGCTCAACGTCGCACTCGGGGGCACATTGCACCAGCACGTGGCGCACCCGCAGTGGGGCGAGGACCCGTCTGCCCCCGTCCACGAGGTGACCATCCAGGCCGGCACCCGGCTGCACCGCGTGCTGGGGGTTGATGCGGCGCTGGTCAACAGCGGCCACCACCAGGCCGTCGACGTCATCGCGCCAGCGCTGACGGTGGCGGCGACCAGCCCGGACGGTTACATCGAAGCGCTCGAGGCGGCGGAGCAACTGCTCATCAGCGTGCAATGGCACCCGGACGAGATGCCCGATGCGCAAACCTCGCGCCGGCTTATGGCTGGGTTCGCGCAGTGGATGGGAATGCAGTCCGGCTGACCGGCCGTGCTCAGCGCTTGAGCGCCTTGTCGAGGATGAGCACCGAGGCCTCGAAGAAGATGATCAACGGGATGAACAGCGCCAGGGGTGTGTACGGGTCTGCGCCCGGGGTCACCACCAGCGAGGTGGCAATGATGCCCACCCAGATCCCCTTGCGCTTGCGTCGGAGCAGCTTCGACGACACCAGCCCAACCACCCCGAGCAGGATCACCACGACCGGCAGCTCGAAGGTCACCCCGAACGCAACGATCAGCAGCAGGAGAAAGGAGAGGTAGGAATTGATGTCCGGGAGGTAAACCGCGCTGTTGCCGAGGAACGTGGCCAGGAAGTTGAGCCCGATCGGCATCACGTAGTAGGCGAACGCTGCGCCGCCGACGAAGAGCAGGAATGCCGACGCCACGAAGGGACCGACGAACTTCTTCTCGACCGGTCGCAGCCCGGGTGCGACGAAAGTCCACACCTGCCAGAGAATCACGGGCATCGCGCCGATCAACCCCGCGATCGCTGAGATCTTCACCGGGATGGTGAGACCCTCGGTGGGCGTGGTGAAGATCGCGGTCGAGGTGATGTGGTTGTTGGTCTTGCCCAGCACCGTCGTCAGCGGGCGGAGCAGGAAGTCGAAGATCGCCCCGTGAAACACGAAGGCGAGGATGGTGGCGAGGATCCACGCTATCGCCGAGATCAGCAGGACGCGGCGCAGCTCCTCGAGGTGCTGCACCAGCGTCATGTGACGGCTGCGATCGGCCACTGCCTGCATGTCTCAGCGTCCGGGTGAGAGGACCGACACGTCAGCCGACGGCGACGTGTTCGGCAGGCGCCGTCTCAGGCGCAGTGCTGACCGCGACGGGCGCAGCAGCGGGGGTCTCGGTACGCCCTGCCTTGGCGAACTCTTCCTTGGTCTCGCTCGAGGCCTTGCGGAACTCGCGGATCGCGCGCCCCATTCCGGACCCGACGTCGGGCA
>JALZAG010000067.1 GCA_030948445.1 Candidatus Dormiibacterota bacterium | reverse complement strand
GCGCTGCTCGCGTACCCGAGCCAGAAGGGGCCATGGATGGCCGTCACCTCCTCGCCGTACAGGGTGCGCACGAAGGCACGATCGAAGACGGCGGCGGATGGCCAGGACGCGCAGGCGATCGTGGTGCTTCCCACGAGCACCTGCGGCACCACGATGATGCAGCTGTCCTCGCGGCGGATGAGGTACACATGGTCGCGGTGGGATGGTTCGGGGTGGGCTGCGATGACCACCTCGGCGTCGCGCCACACTGACGGCGCGACGTTGAGCGTGGCGGTCCAATGCTCGTCCAGCAATTGGTGGATGTGTGTGCTCACCTGCGGCGATGCCATCGGCCGACTGTACGCTGGATGTCCACGACGCGTCGCTAGCGTCGAGGTGCCGTGTACCTCGTTGAAGCTTGCCCGGTGCCCACCCCCGCGGACGCCGAGCGGCTGCTGGCAGACCTGTGGCAGCTCACGTCGGGCCGCGGTCTTGGTCTGTTCCTGTTTGGCTTCGGCGACCGCGACCGCGTCATGCTGGGTGTCACCGCAGCCCACTCCGGAATTGAGGAGGTCGCGGCATCGACCATCGCCGACCAATGCGGCGGCGCTGTCGAGCCGGGCTGGATGGTGCTGGAGATGGTCACCGGCGCCACCGAGTTAGCGGCGGTCAACCTGGTCCCTACCGACCGGCACATCGCCCTTGAGAGTCGCACGTTTGGCTGGCAGCGCAGCGATCCCCTGCGAGGCACCTTCTTGGCCCTCCTCAACCTTCCTCCGGGGGCGCTGGTCGCGGTTGCACTGAGTCTCCGGGCCCTGCCAAGCCTGGGATTCGCCCTCTCACTGGGCGCCTTTGCTGCTGGGCCATCGGCCGCCAGCAATGTTGCGCGCGTGGCATCGACATTCGGGGGAATTGGCGTCCGCCTGAGGCGCCCGGTCCTGCAGCGGCGCGCGGCGCGCCGAATGATGCAGGGCGTGCTGCGCCGTCCTGCGTCTGTGCGTCGAGTTGAGGTGGTGGCGCACTTCTGGCACCCGCCCTACGCCTCGGACCCGGCGCTGCAGCCGACCGGGCGTCCCGCCGACACGCCGGCGGGCTACCTCGCTCGGGGTTGGATCCCTTGACGGTGCCAAGCCATCCGCCTACCGTCTCCGGTCACCCGACGGGTGCCGGTACCACTGGCCTGGGCATGGTCCGGTCTTCGGCGGGCGGGGCATGGACGAGGGATGAGTGGGAGGGGAGCGCACCATGAATCGGCGCCGCCTGGCCGCCGCGATCTTCTTCAGCACTGTCATCGTGGTCGTGCTTGGGGTCATGGTGTACCTCGAACAGGCTGGACGACAGCAGACCGTGACTGTCTTCGTCCTCAAGCACGCAGTCCTGGCCGGAGGCACATACAGCGCCGACGATGTGTCTGCACTGTCAGTGCGTGCGCAGGAGGGCGACTTCAACTACGAGCACCGCACCCCTGGACAGTTCGGTGCGCGGTATACGCAGGATCTTCGTGCCAACGACATCCTTCGCGACGACGATCTCGTCGACGCGAACGCACAGGTGGAGATCGCGGTGACGTTGCAGGCCCCACCGCCGCTGACCGCCGGGGATCGCATCGATGTCTTTGCGACGGTGGGTGGCGGACGTCAGGCACGCATCGGCCAGGCCGTGACAGTGCTGACTGCCTCCGGTGGGGCACTCACCATCTTGGTTCCAGTTGACCAGGAGGAGGCCTGGATCTCAGTGGCCTCGTCCAGCATTGCACTGCACGCAGCGCGTTCGGCACAGCTTGACCCGTCCTCGCTGCAGCCGCTCAACCCGAACGATGCAGTGTCCCGCCTCTGCGGTTCGAGTTGCGCTGGTGCTGCGCAGTCGACGGCACCACCGTGAAGACGCTGGTTGCCGTGTACACCACTCGCGCTGGCCAGACGTCGACACACTGGGCGGTGTGCCTGGCGTGGACGCTCGCCGAACGCGCTCGCGTTCTCCTGGTCGATTGCGACATGGAGGGTGGCACGGTGGCCGACCTTCTCCTGCTACGAACGGACGAGCGGAGCATCGCCAACTGCTTCGGCGACCGAGCGGCCACAGCGCGGGAGCTGACGGAGCAGGTGGTCACCCACCCCGAGAGGGATTCCTTGCGCGTTGTCCCGGGCTTGTCGCGGAGCTACGGCTACGAGGTGAGCGAGTGCCTGCGAAAGCTTGCGCCCGCTCTCGCCGGTGCGGAGGAGGACGTCGTGATAGCCGACCTTGGCCACCCGCTCTCTCATCCGGGCCTGCGCTCACCGAAGGCTGCCGCTGAGGCGATTTGCTCAGTGTTCGGACGCGCATTCATCGTCGTGCGTGATGAGCCTGCACTGCTGTCGCGCACCATCACCGTTCTACAGGCTGCCCGACCGCCTCACGGGGAGCTCATCGTGTGTCACCAGCACGGGAAGGCCTACCGGCGGGCCATCCTCGAGAGCATGCAGCGAAACCTCCCCGAGATGGCTGTGCGAGACGTCTGGCAGTGGGATGAGGTTCGTGCCAGTCGGATGGCCGAGACGGGCGTGCCAGCCACCCTCGCTGGCGTGGATCGCGAGCTCAACCTTCTGCAGGTGACCGCCTGATGTCATCAACCGCCCAGGTCGCCGCCTTGTCACCGCACCCCACCTCCATGCTGGCTGACGAGCAGGTGCCAGTGAGTCGATGGCCGGAGATCGCATCCGAAGAGCTCGAGGTTGCTCAGGCGATCGCCGAGCGAGTCATCCGCGACCGTGGTGGTGAGCCCGCCTCGGTCCTTCATGAGGAGCGATTGCACGAGGACGTGGCGTTGGTCATCGAGCGGGCGATTGCGTCGCCGTCCACCAGCGGGTTACCGCTTGCCGTCGTCAGCGAGCTCGCCGCAAACCCGGGGTATCGCGATGTGGCGCGACGCAACGCGGCAATCCTTGCCTCCCATCTCTGGCCCCTCTCCCTGCTGATCTACGGCGCGGACCTCGAAAACATCACCTGCCTCGGCCACGACAACTGGCTGGTGAGCCTGGTGGGACGCAAGCTGCTCCTGGTCGGCAACAGCCCGTTCGCCACTGACGAGGATTGCCTCGAGTTTTTCCGCCGCGCGGTGCGGTTGCGCGGCGTCACCGGTGATCACAGCATCACCGACGCGGCTCCCATTGCGGAGGCGAACGTGGGCAGCGTGGCTCGTCTCTGCATCGCCAAGCGGCCCGCGGTCTCTGGTCAGGCCCTGCTCAAGGCCGCGATCCGCATCCCGGCCCGCTCGAAAGTGCGCGATCTGTCCGATTACGTCCATGCGGCAGTCATGCCTGATGGGGTGGCGCGGTTCATCGACGCCTGCGTGCGGTCGAGAGTGAACCTCATGATCGCCGGGGGAACCAGCACCGGGAAGACAACGTTGATGCGGGTGCTCTGCGGCATGACTGCGCCCAGTGATCACCTGGTGGTGGTGGAGGACGGGGCTGAGCTGCACCTCGACCAGGATCGAGGTGATGGCCATCCGTGGCACGCTCTGACGACCGCACTCTCAACCATCCCCTCGGTGCGAGCCGAAACGGACGCGGGCCAGCTCACGATGTTCGACCTCGTCCGGCACGCCCTCCGATTTCAGCCCGACCGACTCATCCTCGGGGAGTCACGCGGCGATGAGATGGCGGCAGTTTGCAAGGCTTTGATGACCGGTCACGACGGATCGATGACCACTGTCCATGCTGAGGATGCCGAGCTCGCGCTCGACCAGGCAGTTCAGTACGTCATGGAGAACCAGCGGTTCACCGGCAACGAGAAGATGGCCAAGCGCGTCGTTGAGCACGCGATCCACGTGGTGGTGCACCTGGCCAACCAGGACGGCAGACGGCGCGTCACCGGAGTGCTCGCGGTGGAGCGCGGCGGCAACCATCGGTGGATCTATCGCCAGGCCGACAGTGGGGGTTTGCAGCGGATGACCGAGTTGGTCGGCAACCTCAACAGGTTGGGACCGAGACTGCGTGGGTACTTCCCAGACGACGAGATCCCGCTCGGATGAACATCGCCGACACCGCCGCACACCTTTCGACCACGCAGTTCGTGGGGCTGATCGTCGTCATCGCCTGCGCCTTCGGAGCGGTCGCGGCCATCCTGGACCTCGACCTGCGCGTCCACCGGCGCGCCCGCCGCGCGTGGCCGTTCGTAGAGCGCGAGCGTGACCTTGCCGCCAATCTGGGCTGGCAGTGGCGGACTTGGGTCAGCGTGCGGGTTGCTCTCATTGTCGGGGGCATCGGAGTGGGCGTGCTGTCGCGCATCTGGATACTCGTCGTCGTGGGCGGCTTGGTCGGCACCCTCGGCTTCCGCTTTGCCATCGCCGGCCGTGCCGCGAGTCGGCGGTTGCGGGTGGAGCGCGCCTTTCTCGGACGTCTGCGCGACCTCCGCGACAGGATGGCTGTGGGGAACCAGCCTCTCGACACGGCGCTCCAGGAAATCGGACGAAACCCCGGGCCGGAACTGGAATACGTCCTTGCCCCACTGGCACGTGGTGGATCGGTCGTCGACAACATCGTTTCGGTCGGGTTGCGTGCCCGCTCGCCGGTGGTCGAGTACGCGTGTGCAGTTCTGTTGTGGACGCGGAGTCGTAGCCTGGACTCGCTCATCGAAGCCATCGACCAACTCCTGCTCCCCGTCGGCGAGGCCCAGCTGGCGGTGCAGGAGGAGGCGTCAGTAACGCTGACCCAGCAGCGTGCTGTGACCGCGGCGATGTCAGTGCTGATGATTGTCATGTTCGCTGTGGTGGTGCGCGTTGATGGGTTTCGCAGCTACTACCAATCGCTACAGGGAAACATCGTCCTTCTGGCCGTGGTGCTCCTGTTCGTTCTCCTGGTAGGGCTGCTTGGAGTGATCGTCAGGGTGCGGAACTGGACGCGGTGGGACCTACAACGTCTGGCCGATGAGCAGGAGCGCCTCGGTGCTCAGTGACCTCTGGCCGTACGTGCTGCTGACCTTCGCGTTGGTGGGGATGTGGTCGTTCGCCCTGGCTCAGCTCGGCTATCTCACGTCCGCCGACGTACGCGCCTGGCGTCGGCTTGCCGCGCTGCGCGGCTATGCGGGGCCGCAGACTCGCCTGGCGCGCGCCGCCGAACGCAGCCCCACGCTTGCCCGGCTGCGCGACGAGCTCGACCTCCGCCGCCTGCTGGCCACTGCGGATCGCGACGAGACCGATGCCGCATTCCTCGGGCGCACGGCGTTCCTTGCTCTGCTGGCACTGAGTGCCGTGCTCGCGATTGACTTTGGGTCACGGTTGGGGGGCGGTGGTTTCGCAGTTTCACCTGGATTCGCCGTGCTCATTGCGCTACTGACGGCACTGCTGCGCTTCACATCGCTGCGTGGCGCGGCGCGGCGCCGGCAGGAGAGGGCAGGCCGCACGCTCGGTGACATGATGATGTTGGTCGCCATCATGACCGACGGCCGCGGGCTGCAGGTCGAGGACTCTGTGCGAATCCTCTCGCGGTGTGCGACCACACCCGACCTGCGCACGCTGGTGGACGGCGGCTGGCGCCGACTCATCGCTGAGACCCCGCGGAACACTGTGGAGCTCTACCGGCGCATTGGCGACGAATTTCGAATCGAGCCGTTCGCGACGGTCGCTGACGCACTGACAGCAACCAACGTCGGTATGGCTGAACGGGACACGTACACGCGGGTGGCACGAGCGGTCTACCAGCAACGGTTGGCCGACGCCAGGATGCGTGCCGCCCGGGCGCGCATCCTGGTCACGCTCCCCGTTGCGGGCATGCTCATTCCGCTGCTCCTGCTGCTCGGTGCCCCCACGTTCCAGAGCATCACCACGGGTTTGGGAGGGGGGTGACACAGTGACACGACGCCTTCTCGTGGTCGCCACCCTGGCCGTGGTTGCCGCACTGCTGCTCGTCGGCGGTTGGCCGGATCCCGGGCGGAGCCTCGACCTCCTCACCGGTCGCAGGGTCACAGCCGCCACTGAGTCAGCCTTCGTGATCCTGTTGTGCTGGCTCGCCGCGCTGTTTCTTGCGGTGACCGCTGTCCGCGCCTTCCGAGGGCAGCGCCGGGGGCGCACGTCGCGGCCGCACGCCGCGTCCCTCGCGATGCTCATCATCGGTATCGCGCTGCTCGGATCCGGCGTCGCCCGACACGATGGATACCGTGTCTGTTGCGCCACCCCAACGACAGCCCAGGAGGCCGAGCACCTTGTCCACTGACCCGAGCGGTTTCGCGTTCATCTCACTGCTTCGCGACGAGCTCGAGGCGCGCGGGCTGTCGGGATTGCTCGAGAGCATCGCGCGGCCGACGTCCGGCGTGGGGTCGGTGTTCCTGGTGCCGGATGTGCGCGGACGGGACTTCTTTGCCGCGTCCGCCCGGCAGGCGGAGGTCGATCGGTGGTGGGGACGTCATGTGCCGCCCACGTCGGTGCCTGTCTACCTGCTCTGCCACGAGGAGCGGCTCGCCGAGTGGCTGCGCGGCCTGGATGGTGTCTTCATGGTGGCAGCACGGTGCGACCGCGCTTGGGAGTACGCGGCGTGGACGGTCGTGGACGCAGAGCCGGCAGAGGCGCCCCTCGCGCTGGCGAGGGCCGCCGTCGAGCGGTTCAGTGTGCCCGATGATCCGTCGAGTTCTTCGGTTGCCGGCATCTTCGACCGGCGCGACGGACTGATGGTCGCGAACCTTGGTGTGGAGGCGAGGCTCGCGCCGGGCCCCCGACCCCAATTCCCCCCGCTACTCCACGTCGACGGCGTTCGCACCGACACCACGGCACCGCGCCCCCTCACGACGCCGGACCCGATCGACCTGCTCGTCGCCGAGAGCGCCGGCGCTGAGACGGAGCTGCCCCCATGGGAGTACCGGCGCCAGGCGGCCGGTCCGGCCGCGCGGACCACGCGGCTGCGCACACGTCTTCCATCGCTGCTGCGGCGCCAGGGCAGGCCGGGCATCGACGACGCTGAGCTTGCCGGCCTCCTGGTGGCGCGCTCGCCCACGCTGGTGGTGATCGGCTCGCGCAAGGGCGGTGTGGGCAAGACGAGCCACGCGGCTGGAATCGCCATCGCGGCCGGTACGGTGCTCGACTCCGTCGGTCACCGCGCGGCAATCGTTGATGCCAACGTCGCCAATCCCGATGCGTGGGGACAGCTCCACCTCCCCGCTCAGGCGGCCACCGTGCGCGACGTCGCCAATGCTCTCATCACTGGTGCGGACCCGCCCGACCCGATCCACGCGATAACGCCGGCGCTCGCGTGCTACCCGGAGCGTCGCGAGGGGGTGGAGTACACCCGCACCGAGGTTCAGCGATTGGCGGCCTACCTGCGAACCAGGTACGCCTTCATCGTCGTCGACATGAGCAACCGGCTCCCCGACCCGACCGCTGGCCCCGAAGCCGCAGTGGCCTCGTATTGGTTGGAGGAGGCGGACGCACTCGTGCTGCCGACGGCGTCCAGCCGGCAGGACTTCAACGGCGTGCTCGACTACCTCGACGTTCCCCACCTTCCACCGACGGTGGTACCACACATCGCGTCGTCCGTTCGTCGCAACCGCCGCCATCCGATGATGCGCCACTACCTCGAGGCCATCGGTCCGCGCGTGCAGGCCATGGTCGAGATCCCGGACGAAGCTGACAGTGTTCGGTTTGCGGGCTTGGAGGGCGCGGCGGTGCAGGACGTATCGCCGAGCATGCGTGTCGCGTACCGCGACCTGACCGCCGCTGTGGCCCGTCTCCCCAAAGGGGCCCGCGCGTGAGCCCAGCGCGACTCCTGTTCCATGGCCCGCGGCGGGGTGACCTCGACAACCGTCGAGCGAAGCGGGTCACGCAGGTGCTCGAGCTTGTGGAGCGTTTCATGTACGACCTCGGGCTGCTCATCGCCGGGGAGCCCGTCGACCTCGACGGCTACGTCGAGGCGCGGTCGGTCGAACGTCTTCACGATGCTGTGCGACCGGCGCTGAACGCTGGGACAAGAACGCGCCCGGACTTCGGCGCGTACGCGCAGGTGCGCATCGAGGGAGACCTGCTCGACCGGTCACTCCCGGTGACGGCCATCGTGGAATTCGACGATCGTTCAACGCGGCTCGACGAGGGCGGCTTCGCGGCGGGCAGCACGCGGCGTCGTGTGCGCGTGCAACTGCTCCTCGATGACAGCGTGTCGCGCGTGATCCACCATCGATTCGAGCTGGTGTCATGACTGCTGCAGCCGCGAGCTCCCTGATCGACCGAGCGCCGCAGAACCTGCACATCCCCCTTGGAGGCATGGCGCCGGTGCGGGTGAACCCGCCGCATCGAGCACGGATCCCACGGCTCGACATGTCACGACTGCTCCTGGGCGTTGGAGTGGTCGCCAGCGCAGTCGGGCTCTGGCTTCTCGTCGCGCCTGCGCCCGTCAGCGTGTCGCTGGTGGGAGACCGCCTTGAGGTCGGCGGGATGATCCTGACCGCCGTGGCTCCGACCGCCCAGTCCCAACCACTGCGATACGAGGGCGATGCCTCGTACGTTCTCGCCGAACATACCGATGGCAGTGCCGTGGCGGCGGCGGCATGGATATCCGGCGGTGTCAGGTCGACAGGTGTCTGCAGGCTCCGTCGCCAGGGTGTCCGGTTGATCGATGAATGCACGTTCGCCGTGGGTGGGGGTCACCTGACGTCAGTGGACGTGCTCGATCCGGCTCGCGGCCCGGTGTGGCAGCGCACGTATGGCGACGGCGGTCGAGCGACCATCGGCGTGTTGCCTGAGGGGGGCGCGGTGCCGGTGCCGTTTCCGATCGGCCGTTAGCCCCGGCCTGCCACGCCGCGCCCGAACCAGCGTGCTCTGGCACGATGGCAGCGCACATGGCTGAACGTATCGGGGTTTCCGCGTGAACGCCAGCACAATCCTTCTGGTCGTCGCCGTCTTCCTTGCCAGCGCGGTGGAGATGGTGGAGGCGGCCACGATCGTGGTCGCTGTGGGGGTGACGCGCGGCTGGCGTGGAGCGATGCTCGGCGT
>JALZAG010000056.1 GCA_030948445.1 Candidatus Dormiibacterota bacterium | reverse complement strand
GGTGGTGGTGGTGCGCTGGCCACGGATCCTCCTCGGTCAGCCCGCGGGTCGCGCGAAGGCTGCCTTGGTCTCCGCTTCGAATTGCAGATAGTAGATGGCGATGACGGCGAGGATGACGCGGATCCCCGCCTGGAGTGGGTCGGCGAGCGAGAGCAGACCGAGCACGATCGACGCGTACTCGTACGCCAGCACCCCGTAACGGGCGCGGCGCGACAGGGTGCCGAGCTTCATGCCGCCCCAGATCAGCAGCGCCGAGACCGCGACCACGATCACCCCGATGGCGATGATCACCGCCGGCCACCCGGCGCCCTGCAGGTTGAGCGCGGTCGCGAAGGCGGCGCCGCCGAAGATGAGCAGGCCGCCGTTGAGCATCCCGAGGCCGCCCTGCACGTACGCGATCACCCGCGTGGTGCGCAGTCCCGAGGGAAGTTCCGACGCCTGCTTCGGTGCACTGCGCCCACTCGTCACGCGACCCCCAGCCATCGCGGCAGTGTAGGAGACGCGGCTTGGCGGCCGGTCAGGCCTGGGTGGGACCCTCGAGCGCACGCCTGGTGTCCGGGGCGAACAGCAGCGCCACGACGGCGACGAACAGCGCGACGTTGATGACCGTCGACAGTGAGAGGTCGAACGCGCGGACCAGCTGGACCACCAGCAGGAACACCTCGAGGCTGACCGTCGCCGCCCTCACCCACGACGCGCGCCGGCCGAGCGCGACGCCGAGCCAGGTGAGCGTCAGGGCGGCGAGGATGTAGACGATGCCGAGCATTGCAGCACCGCTGCCGCTGACCGTGGCGTCGCGGAACGGGATGGTGCCCCCCAGCACGTTGGCCGCGAGGAGCACGAAGATGCCGGCGAAGAGCATGTAGGCCGCCTGCGCCCAGAGCAGCGAGCGGCAGGCTCGCAGCGCCATCGGCAGCTCGGGCTCGGCGAGGTTCAGTGGCATGGCCGGATCCTACCCCCGGTTCGGCGCCCCCGACGGTCGGTAACCGACCTGTTCAGACCGGTGCGGGCGCCGGCTGCGGGAGTGACTCGATGAGCTGGATCACCGCGCGGGTGAGCTGGGTGGGGGTGCTCGCCCCGGCGGTGACGCCGATCTTGCTCATGCCCGCGAACCACTCCGGCCGCACCTCGTCCGCGGTGTCGACGAGGAACGCCGGCTTGCCCGCGCGCTCCTCGACCACCTGCACCAGGCGCAGGCTGTTGCTGCTCCGCCGGCTGCCCACCACCACCACGCAGTCGACCTCCGTCGCGGCCAGGACCGCCGCCTCCTGGCGTTCTTGGGTGGCCAGGCAGATCTCGTTGTGCACGGCGATGTCGGGATAGCGCTCGACGAGGCGGTCGATGATCGCCTTGGTGTCCCACATCGACAGCGTGGTCTGGCAGGTGACCGCCAGGCGCGTCCCCGCGGGGAAGTCGAGGCCGTCCACCTCCTCGATGGTCTCCACCAGGGTGGTGGCGTCGGGAGCGACGCCGAGCGCACCGGCGGGCTCGGGGTGACCACGCTTGCCGATGTAGACGACGTGGAAACCCTCGTCGGTGAGCCGGCGGACGAGGTCGTGGGTGCGGGTGACGTCGCTGCAGGTGGCGTCGACGACGGTGAGGCCGCGCCGCTTGGCCTCGTCCACGACCAGCGGCGAGATGCCATGCGCGGTGAACACCACGGTGCCCGACTCGATCTGGTCGAGGCCCTTCATCCGGTCCGGGGCGTCGACCAGGGCGACGCCGTGCTCCTCGAGATCGCGGGTGACGTGCTCGTTGTGCACCAGGTAGCCGAGCATGGTCACCTGCTCGCCCTCGGCGCGCTCACTGCCGACGCGCTTGGCGATCCGGATCGCCTCGACGACGCCGTGGCAGTAGCCGCGCGGCGTGATACGGACGACTTCCATGGTGCAGTCCAGTCTACGCCGCACGCCCGAACGGTCAGGCTGCAGCAGCCCTGTCGAGCTGGACGCGCACACGCTCTGCGCGCCTGCGCCCGGTGAGCAGGAGCCAGCTGTACAGCGCCACCCCGACAGCGGCTCCGACGAGCAGCTTCACCCATGCGGGCAGCCCCGACGGCGACACGTACGCCTCGAGGATGCCCGAGACGATCAGCAGCGAGGCGGTGCCGGCGACGAGTCCCAGCGAGCCGAGCGCGGCCCTGCTGAACGCCTCGCCGCGACGCAGTAGCCCCGGGCGGAGGATGGCGTCGCCGATGTAGAGGCCGGCGGCGCCCGCGATGACGATGATGCTGAGCTCGAGGACACCGTGCGGGACGATCAGCGACCAGAACGCGAGGTCGTAGCCGCCCTGGTGCACGGCGGCTGCGATGGTGCCGAGCATCCACCCGTTGGCGGCGAGGATGAACGCCGTCGGCAACCCCGCGAGTGCGCCCCCGAGGAAGCACACCGCGGCGACCTTGATGTTGTTGCTGATGATCACCGTGCCCAGCAGCGGCGCATTGGGCAATGCGCTGACCTGGCCGCGGGCGAGCTGGTCGAAGCCCGACGCGGGCACCAGTGAGGCGCGCAGGTCGGGACGGAGGTCGACGGCCAGCCAGCCGGCGATGGCGCCGGCGAGAAGCAGGCCGAGGCTGAGCAGCACGTAGAGGCGACGCGCGCGGAACGCCCGTGGGATGCCGACGGCGAACCACCGCAGCAGGTCACGCGGGCGCACCGGCGGCGACCGGTACATCAGCGGGTGGGCACGCGCGCACAGGTCGTTGAGATAGGTGGCGATGTCGTTGTCCGGGAAGTCGCGCCGGGCGATGGCGAGGTCGCTCGCCGCCTCACGGTTCAACGCCCCGAAGCGCTCGAGCTCGGCGGCCGGGGTGTCGCGCAGGCGACCGCGTCGGCTCTTGATCAGCATCGCCTCGAGCTCCGCCCACCGCTCGCGGCGGGTGGCGATGAAGGCGTCGACGGTCATGCGCGCGCCTGCAGTTGCAGGTAGAGGCGCTCGAGGAACAGCTCCGGCGGCCAGAACCGTTCGGGGGCGGACGGCGCGACCTGCATGCGGTCGAGCAGCCGGGTGGTCATGTCCAGCGCGAGCCGGGCGCGCAGCGGGGGTT
>JALZAG010000053.1 GCA_030948445.1 Candidatus Dormiibacterota bacterium | reverse complement strand
CCGCCCAGGGGGCCAGCAGCGGCAGCGCACACAGCACCCCGGCGATCACCAGCACGGTGCCGACGGCTGCCGCCGTGCCGTTGCCGACGATGAACAGTACTGCCCCTGCGAGCAGTGCGATGGGTGCGAGCGCGATGGGAAAGGTGCCGAGGCGCTCGCGCTCGGAACCCGGATGGGGACGGAGACCGGCGAGAATCGGGTGCCGTCCGCTCGCCATCGCCGGGACGGCGGCGCCGACCACGGCCGCCGCCGCTCCCACCAGGATCGCGAACAGCACCTGCAGGGCGTTCACGTCGAGGGAGGGGACGGGCAGGTCGGCTGGGGTGAGACGCGTCTCGAGCAGTGCGGCGAGGCCGATCCCCGCCGCCACGCCGATGGGAATCGCCACCGCCGTGAGCAGCAGCACCTCCAGCATGAAGACGCGGAACACCTGTTGCGCGGACGCTCCGGCTGCGCGCAGCAATCCGGTCTCGCGGCGGCGTTCGCTGGCAGCGAGCGCGACGCTGTTGGCGGTCGAGCCGGCGCCCACCACAAGGCTGAGCACGGTCACCAGGAGGAGGAGCGGCTGGATCTCTCCGAGTGGCGATCCGGCGGCCACACGCGGATCCACCGTGGTCACGCCGTTGCCGATGGAGTTGGTCACCTCGTCGCCGACCTGCGCAGCGTCCGCCCCTGCGCTCAACTGCAGGGCGACCATTGCGGTGCGCAGCCCGAGAGGGAACTGGTCGAGCATCGCGGCCTCGGTGATGAACACGCCGTTGCGCGCGAAGCCGCCGAGACCACCGCCGTTGCTGAACCCGACAATGGTGAAGCTGTCGGGGCCGGTGCCCGTGGTGAGCTGGATGGTGTCTCCCAGGTGCAGAGGCGCGTCATGCTCAGAGGCCGCCAGCGACACGGCGAGGCCCTCGTCGAGCACCACCTCCGAATGACTGTCCGCGGAGGGGAGGCGGCCGGCGGCAAGCGAGAGCGGGCGCAGTGCGACGCCCGAGCCGCGCAGCGCAAGGATGTTGACGGTTGTGCCCTCGACGTCCGAGTTCCTCAGCCTCGCCACCACTCGCTTCTCATAGAGTGGAACGGCGTTGTGGACGCCCGGGAGGTTGTTCAATGATGCCGCCGCGTCGGCGGTCAACCCGGTGCCAGCGGTGACCCGCACATCGAGGTTCGACCCCCCCGCGGAAGACTGTGCGGCAGCCCGCGACTGCGTGTCGAGACCGGAGATGGTCACCAACACGCCGAGCACGATGGCGATCCCCAGCGCGACCGCGATCGCGGTGAGCATGGCGCGCAGAGGTCGGCCGCGGATGGCGCGCTTCGCCAGCGCCCAGGGGACGCTCACAGGTCGAGCTTGCCCAGCCGCTCGACGAGCACGCCGACAGCCGCGGCCGTCCCCGCCTCATCGCCGCCGCCGCTCAGGGTCACCTCGTCGACGACCTCGCCGTCGCGCATCACCAGCACGCGGTCCGCATGGGCAGCAACCCGCGCGTCGTGGGTGACCAGGACCGCGGTCTGCTGTTGGCTCCGGCAGAGGCGGCCGAGCAGGGCCATCACCTCATGGCCAGTTGTCCAGTCGAGGTTCCCTGTGGGCTCATCGGCGAGCAGCAGTGCGGGCGCCGCAGCGAGCGCGCGCGCGATGGCGACGCGCTGCTGCTCTCCTCCGGAGATCTCCTCAGGTCCGTGGCCCTGCAGGCCGTGCAGGTTGAGCTGGTCCATGAGCAACGCGACCCGGTCGGAGATGTCGCGGGCGCTCACGCGGCCGTCGCGGTGGCGGCGCGAGCCCTCGTTGCGCAGCCGCAGCGGCAGCGCCACGTTCTCGGCGGCGGTCAGATTGGGGAGCAGGTTGAAGAACTGGAAGACGAACCCGATGCGGTCGCGGCGAAACGCCGAGAGTGCACCGTCATCGAGGTTGTACAGGGACCGGCCTTCGACGGTGACGGTGCCACCGTCCGGCGGCTCGAGGCCGCCCAGTATGTGCAGCAGCGTGCTCTTGCCACAGCCACTGGGGCCCATCAAGGCGACGAACTCGCCTCGCTCAACCTGCAACGACACGCCGCGCAGCACCTCGCGAGGTGGGCGGCTGATGCTGTAGGTCTTGCGCAGCTCGTCAGCGACGACGACGGTGGTCACCGGGGCGGCGGGGGCAGCTGTGGTCATGTGGTGGGTCCTCGACATTCCGGGAGGTGCGACGGCGCCGGGCGGCACACGTCGCCTGCGGGGGTTGGTGCGGCATCAATCGATGAGGTAGCTCTCCAGAACGGACTCGACGGAGTTGAAGAGAAGGCCGCCGGGAGAGCTCAGCAGCGGTGGCAGCGTGAGGTTGGGAAGCGGCGTGGCCGTCGGCAGCTCGGTCGGTGCCGGCGTGGGGATGGCTGTCGGCGCAAGCGTGGCGGGCACCGCCACGGGCGCGGGCACAGTCGGCGCCGGTGCGGTCGTCACCGGAGGCTGCGCTGGTCGCGGGGGAGGTGCGCTATTCCGTGTCGGACCGGGAACCGGCTTCGGCTTTGGCTTCGGCGGTGGTGGCGGTGGCGGCGGAGGAGGCGGCGTCCCTGCGAGTTGGGCGAACTCCTCAGAGAACATCCAGACGCCGGTGAAGCTTCCACCGCCGCCCGACCATGCTGCCGAACCGGAGTTGGCCGAGCCGACACCGAGCGAGGTGAAGTTGCCGTTGAGGATGTTGGCGCGGTGGTCCGGGCTGTTCATGAATGCGCTGTTGATCTGCGAGGCCGCGGTTCCCGCGTCGCCGTACGTGTTCCAGCCGATGTTCTCTCCGGCGGACTGGTAGCGCACACCGAAGGCCTGCATCATCGAGAACACGAGGCGGCCACCACAGTTGAGGATGGGGTGCGCGAAGTAGTTGCGCTGGATCATGTCGACGGACCGGCCGTTGACCGGGAAGCCGCATCCGTTGTAGCGGCTGCCCTCGCCGATACCCCCAAGCGTCCCGTTGCCGCTCATCGAGCGCACACCGTTACTGGCGCGATCCTGGTTGGTAAGGCTGAACAGAGCACCGTCCGCCGCGCCGTCTGCACGCACCGGCGTGGCGTCACTGACCGCATGGAGAGCCGCGACGGTCACACCGCCCAACACCACGAGGTAGGCTGCGCTGGTCGCGATGCGACGCCACGAACGCCTCGGCGCGACCGCAGCGTCAGCGCGCACGAGCGCCGCGGACCTGGTGAGCTCATCCCAGCGGGCGCCATCAATCGTGGACGGACCTGTCGTCATGCGATCAGGAATACCGCAGCCCAGGGCCAGTGCGCGGTGCTGGTAACGGTTCGTAACCGGGATGTCGGAGATCCGTCGAGGGTAGTGGCGCGGTGGGGGCGGGCCAGGCGGCGCCGCCTTGACAGGATCGTTGCAGGGACCGCGCGGGGCCGCGAGGGATGCCCGATAGCCTTGGCCACGAACGTCGAACAGATATTGGAGTCGGACGATAGATGTCGCTACTCGACCGGGTGCAGCGCAAGGCTGAAGGAGACGTTGCGCGCAGGCCACAGGATGGCGCCGATCCCGACTCCCTCCGCGACACCGCGCCCGCCCCGGCGCCAGCCGAGGCGGCGACTAGCGCGGCAGCTCCGGCCTCACCACCGACGGCTGCGCCGCCCGCGGCCCCAAGCGGCTGGCAGGTTCGCCACTCTCCACCTCGCGGCGCGGAGCCGTCGCCGGCTGAAGCCCAGCGTCCCCCCGACCTTGCTGTAGCCGCGCTCGCTGCCACGGCGGTCGCAGAGCCTGCGCGCGAGAGCCCCGATGCGCCGATCGCTGCGCCCGCCCCGCTCCGCCCCCGCCCAGCGCCCCAGCTCATGACACGCACCGGGGCTGCCCCCGATGCGCCGGAGGCGCCGCGCCAGGCATCGCTTCTCAACCGCACCGGCTTGGGGCGCGGACCGCTGGCCAAGCCCGGCGCTGGGAACCTCTACGCGCAGCTACGCAGCAAGGTCCACCAGCGGCTGGTGGAGGAGCTCGCCGGGAGTACTGACAGCACCCCACCGGACCAGGTTCGGCAGCGCATCGGCGAGCTCGTCAACGAGCTGGTCGCTGAGCAGAACATGACGATGACGCGCCAGGACAAGTTGCGCGTCATCGACACCGTCATCGACGACGTTCTCGGCCTCGGTCCACTCGAGGCCCTCCTCCACGACCCAGACATCACCGAAATCATGATCAACAGTTCGCGACAGATCTACGTGGAGCAGCGCGGCAAGCTCAGCCTCAGCCCCGTGACCTTTGAGAGCAACGA
>JALZAG010000036.1 GCA_030948445.1 Candidatus Dormiibacterota bacterium | reverse complement strand
TGCCCGAGCACCTCGACCTGCCACTCGACATGGATGCGGTGATGCAGGCCGGCTCGTCGCTTGGCGCCGGCGCAATGGTGTTCATGGACGAGACCACCTGCCTCGTCAACGTGTCGATGCGGCTGGTCGACTTCTACCACCATGAGTCGTGCGGGAAGTGCGCGCCGTGCCGTGAGGGGACGTACTTCGAGTCCGACCTCATGCATCGCCTCGAGGCGGGCGAGTGCACCCTCGAGGAGCTCAACACCCTCACCGACATCTGCGACAACATGAACGGCAAGTGCTTCTGTCCCCTCGGCGACACGGCGACGTGGTTCGTGATGTCCGCCTACAAGGCGTTCCCCGATGAGTTCAAGGCCCACTGCGGTGCGGGAACGTGCCCGGTGCGTACCACGAGAGCCCAGCTGGTGACGGCCTAGATGGCAGCCGACCCGACGCCGCCGGCAGTGCCCGACGACGGACTCGTCGGCATCACCATCGACGGGCGGACGATCCGCGTACCCAAGGGCACGCTGGTGACCGACGTCGCCACCGGGCTCGGCATCCACATTCCGATCTACTGCTCGCACCCCAAGATGGACCCGGTCGCGGTCTGCCGGATGTGCCTCGTGCACGTCGAGAAGATGCCCAAGCTGCAGCCGGCGTGCGCCACCTACGCTGCCGAGGGCATGGTGGTCGACACGCAACGGGCCGACGTCACCAAGACGCGTGAGGGGATGCTCGAGTTCCTGCTGCTGAACCATCCGCTCGACTGCCCGGTCTGCGACCGCGGCGGGGAGTGCGACCTCCAGGACTTCGCCTTCCGCTACGGCCCGCCGAGCTCGCGGTTCCCGATCACCGAGAAGGTGCACTTCAACAAGGCCGTCGTCCTCAGCGAGAAGATCGAGCTGGACCAGGAGCGCTGCATCCTCTGCTGGCGCTGCACGCGCTACTACGACGAGATCACCGGTGAGAAGGAGTTGGTCCTCCAGGAGCGTGGCGTGCACACGCTCATCAACACGTTCGACGGCGGCGAGCTGCAGTCCGATTTCCAGGGCAACCTCCCCGAGATCTGCCCGGTGGGGGCGCTCACCCACCGGCAGTACCGTTTCAAGGCGCGGCCATGGGACCTGCAGCGCACCAAGAGCGTCTGCCCGCAGTGTTCGTACGGCTGCAACATCAACGTCGACACTCGCGACTTCGAGGTCCGCCGCTTCGCCTCGCGAGACAACCCACAGGTCGATGACATGTGGCTGTGCGACCGCGGGCGATACAGCGCCGAGAACTGGAACGATGTCGACCGCATCCGCCGCCCCGCCGTCCGGGTCGACGGGAACGTGCGCGACGTCTCCATCAGCGAGGCGATTGCGGCTGCCGCTCGGTCCCTGCAGGCTGTTCGCGACCGCGACGGACCTGGCGCGATCGCGGTTCTCGGGTCCGCGCAGAACACCAACGAGGAGCTGTGGCTACTCCAGCGCCTGGCGCGCGAGGTGTTGGGCACCGCCCACCTCGATCACCAGCTCGAATCCTTCGCCGGCATCGGGCCGCACGAGCACTCCCTGGGGATCGCGGAGATCGAGGATTGTGCTGCGGTGATCGTGCTGGGCGATGAACCTGAGCACGAGGCCCCGGTTCTGACCCTGCGCCTCTTCAAGGCAGAGACCAAGCGGGGGGTCTCGGTGCATCGCGTGCAGCACGATGCCAGCGCGCGAAGCATCGGCGAACTTCCTGATGGGCTCATCGGCATCGTCGCCGACGAGGTCCACCGCGACGAGGCCGCCACGCTCGCCGCCGAGATCGGGCGATCGCGGACGGTGCGCCGACTGACCATCACGCGCGACGTCAACGGACGCGGCGCCAAGGATGTAGGGGTGCTGCCCAACAGTGGACCCGGGTACTCCTCGGTGACCGAGGGCGGCAAGGCCGGTCGCCAGATCCTCGAGGCCGCCGCCGCCGGCATCGTCAAGGCCCTGGTGGTGATGGGGGGAAGCCTCTGGGCAGATGACGTCGCTTCGCTCGTGGAGCGTGTCGCCGCGCATGCGGAGGTGCTCGTGGTCGTGGACAGCCGGCGGGGACCGCTGAGCCGCGGTGCGACGGTTCTCATCCCCGGCCACGCCTACTTTGAGAAGGCGGGAACCGTCACAAACGTCGAGGGACGGGTGCAGCGCATCCGTCCGGCGCTGCCACCGGCAACGCAGACGCCCACCGAGACGCGAATCCTCAGCGCGCTCGCTGCCGAGCTCGGTGCCCCAGGGTGGCCCGGTGACCCCCTGCAGGTCAACCGTGAACTCGTGGCCGCCATCCCGGCGTATGGTCTTGCCGGAAACGGAGGCCGTGCCATCTTCGAGTCGGCGGTTCGCGCGTGATCGCCAACTTCTCCGACATCTTCTCCGTCGGTCGTGTCGGCGCCGATGGCATCGTGGTGATCCTGCTTAAGTCGGTGGTCGTGCTGCTCGCACTCGCCACCGCCGCGGCATACCTGACATTTGCCGAACGCAAGGTGGCGGCACGCATCCAGTTGCGCATCGGACCCAACCGCGTCGGCCCCTTCGGGCTGTTGCAGCCTGCTGCCGACGCGGTGAAGCTGCTCTTCAAGGAGAACAGCGCGCCGGCCGGCCGGGACAAGCTCCTCTTCTGGGTGGGCCCGGCGCTGGCCGGTGGAGCGGCCATCTTCGCCTTCGCCGCGATTCCAATCAGCGGACTCACCTGCGTCGGCGGTCAGCAGGTTGGCCTGGGCTGCAACGGCGGCTACCCACTGCATTGGGACCTCATCCACGTCAACGTCAGCCTGCTCTTCGTCCTCGCCATCACCTCGCTCGGCGTGTACTCGCTGTTCCTCGGTGGCTGGTCGGCGAACAGCAAGTACTCCCTCCTCGGCGGTCTGCGCTCGTCGGCGCAGCTGATCTCCTACGAGATGGCCGTGGCGTTCGCGCTGGTTGGCGCCGTGATCCTCGCGGGCTCGCTCGACCTCGAGCGGATCGTGCTCGCGCAGCACGACGTGTGGTTCATCGTGCTCCAGCCGATGGCCTTCATCCTGTACTTCACGGGCGCGCTGGCCGAGACCAACCGGCTTCCGTTCGACCTCCCTGAGGCCGAAACCGAGCTGGTTGCCGGCTACCACACCGAGTACTCATCGATGCGCTTCGGGTTCTACTTCCTCGGCGAGTACATCAACATGGTGATCGTCTGCTCGATCGCCACCCTGGTGTTCCTCGGTGGATGGCTGCCGCTGGTCCCCTGGATCCACTCGGACTGGCTGGGTGGGCTGGTGGGAGTCGCCTGGTTCCTCGGCAAGGTGAGCGCGCTCCTGTTCGTCATGATGTGGTTGCGCTGGACCCTGCCGCGCTTTCGGTACGACCGGCTGATGAACCTGGGCTGGAAAGTGCTGCTGCCACTTGGGCTGGTCAACATCGTGATCACCGGCGCGATCGTCGCCGTGCGGGCGTCGTGAGGGTGCGCTGGTGCTGATCGAGGTCGCCAAGGGCTTGGCGTTCACGCTGAAGACGATGTTGCGCAAGCCATTGACTGTGCAGTGGCCCGAGGAGCAGAAGCCGACCGCGCCGCGTCACCGCGGCCGCCACATCCTCCACCGCTACGACAACGGGCTGGAGAAATGCATCGGCTGCGAGCTGTGCGCCGCCGCCTGCCCCGTGGGCTGCATCTACGTCGGGCCGGCGGAGAATGACCCAGCCAACCCGGTGTCCCCGGGTGAGCGCTACGCCGAGCGCTACGAGATCAACCTCCTGCGGTGCATCTACTGCGGGTACTGCGCGGAGGCGTGCCCGACCGAGGCGATCACGCTCGGGCCACGCTTTGACCTCGCCGATTACCGGCGTGAGCCCACGGTGGTGACCAAGGCCGAGCTCCTGGAGAGCTGGCCGAAGTTCGCGCAGGCACGCGGCCCCAGCAGCGACGCCGGCGCCGGCGCCGACCAGAACGGTCGTGAGATCCACGCCTCTGGACTGAGTCCGCGGCTCGCCTGGGAGGCGGGGGAGGAGCAGCGCACCGACGTGCCCCACCCGGACGAATTCGGGGTGCCATCGCACGTGCCGCGGGTGATCAGCCCCGACGAGGCTGAACCGCGATGAGCGTGGTCATCTGGGTCGCGGGTGTCCTCGCCGCGCTGAGTGCCCTGGGGGTCGTGTTCTCGCCGCAGCCGCTGTACTCCGCCCTCTCGCTGGTGCTCACCATCGGCGCCCTGTCAGTCGTGTTCCTGGTGTTGAACGCGCAGTTCCTCTTCGTGGTCCAGCTGATCGTCTACGCGGGCGCGGTGATGGTGCTGTTCGTCTTCATCATCGCCCTGCTCGCGCCCGGCGCCGAGGAAAAGGTGCGCATCGACAGCCGCTTCATTGTCGGGGCTGTGGTAGCCGTCGGCATCACTGTGGCCATGATCGTCGCCGCGCGCAACGGCATCACCTTCAACGCCAATGGCGCCTTCCGGGCCCAGCAGATCGGCCAGGCGTCGGACCCGTACCACAGCTTCCAGTTCGATCAGACTGACCTCGGCTTCGTGAACACGGCCGGCAATGTCCAGACAGTGGGCGGACAGCTCTTCACCACCTTCCTGTTGCCGTTCGAGATCACCTCGCTATTGCTGTTGGTGGCAGCCGTCGGGGCGGTGTACCTGACGCGGCGCAGCCGTTCCAGCACCCAACCGTTGCGGCGTGAGGCGGCGGTCACGCGCAAACCGACCGTGCTTGAAGAGGAGCGCATCGAGGTCGAGGTGGGATGAGCGCGGCTGCCAACTTCCCGTTCCTGCTCGGTCTGGCCGCGTTCCTGTTCAGCGTTGGCGCGCTCGGGGTGCTCATCCGGCGTAACCCGATCGTGGTCTTCATGTGCATCGAGCTGATGCTCAACGCCGTCAACATCGTCTTCGTTGCATACGGCCGATTCCTCAACAGCGAGGAGGGCCAGGTCTTCGCCTTCATGGTCATCGTGGTTGCCGCGGCCGAGGTGGTCGTGGGGCTGGCGCTGATCACCCAGGTGTTCCGGATCGGACGCGAGCTCGATGTCGACGACCTCAACGAGATGAGCGACTGAGCACATGAACAGCACCACGGTCGCCGTCTACGGGTCGTTGATCCTGCTGCTGCCGCTTGGCGGTGCGCTGGTCAATGCGCTCGCCGGACCGCGGCTGCCGCGCGCCGTCGTCAACCTGGTTGGTACCGGGAGCATTCTCGCCGCTTTCGCGGTCGCCTGCCTGATGCTGGGGCAGGTGGTGGGCGCCCCCGGTGGCGCCAAGTCGATAACGGTGCATCTCTGGCAGTGGATCGACCTCGGCAGAGGTGGGCTCAGCGTGGGGGTCGACCTCACGCTCGATCCACTGAGCGCCTTGATGCTCATGGTCATCACTGGCGTCGGCTTCCTGATCCACGTGTACTCGGTGGGCTACATGGCCGGGGACCGGGACATTGCCAGGTTCTTCAGCCACATGAACCTGTTCATTTTCTCGATGCTGACGCTGGTCCTCGCCGCTGACCTGCTCATCCTGATCATCGGATGGGCGCTGGTGGCGCTGAGCAGCTACCTGCTGATCGGCTTCTGGTATGAGCGTCCCAGCGCGGTGATTGCCGCGCGCAAGGCGTTCATCACCCAAGTGATCGGCGATGTTGCGCTGGTCATCGCCGCCTTCCTCATCGTCCTCAAGGTTGGCACGCTGAGCATTCCCGGCATCTTCTCGGCGGCCGGGTCTTTCCCGGCGAGCGGGCTGCTCATCACCGGCATCTGCTCGCTGCTGGCGATCGGGGCGTTCGCCAAGAGCGCGCAGTTCCCGCTGCACACCTGGCTGCCCGACGCCATGGAGGGCCCAACCCCGGTGTCGGCACTGATTCACGCCGCCACCATGGTCACCGCCGGCGTCTACCTGATCGCCCGCTTCCACCCGCTGTTTGATCGAGCGCCGGTGGCGCAGGGCATGGTCGCCTGCGTGGGCATCGGCACCGCGGTCATGGCCGGCGTGATCGCCCTGAGCCAGGTCGACATCAAGCGCGTCATCGCGTATTCGACGATGTCGCAGATCGGATTGATGATCTTCGCCGTCGGCATCGGTGCGTACTCCGCGGCGATGTACCACCTCGCGGCTCATGCCGTGTTCAAGGCACTCCTCTTCATGGCGGCCGGCAATGTCATCCACGCGCTGCATGACGAGCAGGACATCCGCCTCATGGGTGGGGTTGCCGCCAACATGCGACGAACCGAGCTCTGTTTTCTGAGTGGGACCTTCGCGCTGGCGGGGATACCCCTGTTCGTCGGGTTCTTCAGCAAGGAGGGGCTCCTCGGCTTCGGCCTCACCAATGGGCCGGGGGCGGTGCCCTGGCTGCTGTACATCGTGGGTGTTGGCATCAACGCGCTCACCGGACTGTATGCGTTCCGCCTCTGGGCGACTGTCTTCCGTGGCGAGCCCCAGACCGCGCGCGTCTACGCCGCACATGAGGCCCCCCCGGTGATGCTGGTGCCTGTGCAGATCCTTGCGGTGCTCAGCGCCGGTCTCGGGTTGGTGCTGGGAGTGTGGGCGCTGCTGATCCATGACAACTTCCTGATCGGGGTCTTCGCCAGGTTCCTCTCGCCCGTCTTCAGCACCCCGACGTCGGGACCGGTGGCGGTGGACCTGGGTGTGGGATCGGCGCTTCTCGCCGGCGCCCTGGGGACGGCGGCGTCGCTGTTCGGCGCGGGCCTCGCCGCGCGCCTGTGGTTGCAACGCCGGCCTGAGCCGGCGGCCGTGATCGAACGGCTACCGCGCGCTCTGCCGCAGCTCTCGTACAACAAGTTCTACTTTGACGAGCTGTACGACGCCGTCCTGGTACGGCCGAGCCTGGCACTCGCACGCACCCTGCGCAACGTGGTGGAGCCGCGCGGCATGGACGGGTGGGTGCGCGGCATCGCCGAAGCGTGCTCGGAGCTCGGCGCCTGGGCGCGCGACTACCAGACCGGGCTGATCCGCGACTACGCGTCGTACATGATCGCGGCGGCCGGGGTCTTCGTCGTGGCCACCATCGTGCTGGTGTCGCGATGAACATTCCGTGGCTGACCGTCGTGCTCGCGATGCCGCTGGGCGCGTCGCTCATCCTCCAGCTGATCCCACGCACCGCCACCGCCGCGCTCAAGGCTTTCACGATCGCGGCCACGCTGGCAACCGCGATTGTCGTCTGGGCACTGGTGGCCGCGATGAACGGCACCGGGGTGTCGCCGGGGCCGATCGGTTTCCACTACGAGGAGGCGCACACCTGGATTCCCGCGATCGTGGCGACCTACCACCTCGGGCTCGACGGCGTCTCCGCGTGGATCCTCGCGCTCAACGCCGGCGTCTTCCTGCTCGGCGCGGTGGTGGTGTCACGGCGCAGTACCGACCGTCTCAAGCTGTTCTGCGGGCTCTTGCTGCTCACCGAGGCGATGACGGCGGGCGTGCTGCTCAGCCTCGACCTGCTGCTTTTCTACGTTTTCTGGGAAGGGATGCTCATCCCCCTCTACTTCATGCTCGGCAACTACGGCAACGAGAACCGTGGCCGGGCGACTCTCAAGTTCATCATCTACACGGTGGCGGGCAGCCTGCTGATGCTGATCGCGATCATCGCGCTGGCGCTTGGTACCGGGAAAGGCTTCGACCTCACCGCTCTTCTCGGCGGCCAGATGTCGCGAACGCCACTGGTCATCCCCGGATTGAACATCCGCACCTTCAGCCCGGAGCAGTGGGCCTTTCTGGGGTTCGCCGCGGCGTTCGCGATCAAGATCCCGATGGTGCCATTCCACACGTGGCTCCCCGACCTCTACGAGTCGGCACCGGTCCCCGTGCTGATGTTCTTCGCGGGACTGGTCAGCAAGCTTGGCGCGTACGGGTTCATCCGCTTCGGGCTCACATTGTTCCCGGACGCGGTCAACACGTTCAAGTGGCTGTTCGCGGCGCTGGCGGTGGTGAGCATCATCTACGGGGCATTCATGGCGCTCAGTGAGCGTGATCTCAAGCGGATCGTCGCGTACTCGAGCATCAGCCATCTCGGCTTCATCGCGCTCGGTATCTTCACTCTGACCACCAACGGGGTGAACGGTGCCGTGATCCAGATCGTCAACCATGGGATCATCATCACCGCCCTCTTCGTCATCGTTGGCTTTGTCGAGGAGCGCACCGGGACACGCGACATTCGCGAGCTGTCCGGGCTCCAGAAGCGAATGCCCTGGCTGTACGGGCTGTTCCTGGTGGTCACGCTCGCGGGCCTGGGTATGCCCGGGATGAACTCCTTCGCAGGGGAGTTCTCAATCATGCTCGGCGCCTTCCAGCTGCACCCCGCATATGCCGTGCTCGCAGGCGTCGGCGTGGTGCTGGCGTGCTGGTACATGCTCCGTCTCCACCAGGGGCTGATGCACGACCCGCCACAGCCGCGGACAGAGAGTGTCCGTGACCTGCGGCTGGGCCAGGGTCTTGTCCTGCTTCCGCTTGCTGCACTGATGGTCTTGCTGGGCCTGTTCCCCCGTCCCATTGGTGACGTTGCTCAGCCGAGCGTGCAGCAGACCGTTGCCGTCGCCAACGGGTCACTCGGGTCCACCGCGGTGACGACGAACTCGATCGGCGGCGCCCCGTGACGATGGTTGCAGCGCTTCCTCCTCTCACCACGCCCAGTGGGGTCGACATCCTCGGCATTCTGCCCGAGGTCATCCTGGGCGTCGGGTTCGTCGCGCTGCTCCTGCTCGACCTGGTGACCAGCGCCGGGCATCGTGGCTGGCTCGCCGGGTTCAGCCTGGTCGCCGTGGCCGCGTCATTCGGGGCGACAGTGTGGGGCTGGTTCGACGCCGCCACCCCGCACACCGTCTACTTCGGGTCCTTCGCCTACGACCGTTTCGGGTTGTTCGTCAACGCGATCATCCTGGTGAGCACCGCGTTGGTGCTGATGATCAGCCCCCAGTACCTCAACCGGCGCGGGCTGCACTACGGCGAGTACTACTCGCTCATCCTCGCCGCCGCCACCGGGATGATGCTCCTGGCCGGGGCGAGCAGCCTCATGGTCATCTTCCTGGCAATCGAGCTGCTCTCGATCGCGCTGTACATCCTCAGCGGCTTCAGCCGACAGGAGCCGCGCTCGCAGGAGGCGGCGCTCAAGTACCTGTTGCTCGGTGGCTTCGCATCGGGATTCCTGCTCTTCGGCATGGCCCTCATCTACGGAGAGACCGGCCACACCCAGCTGGCCCAGATCCATTCGGCCTTGCAGAGCGCAGGCAATACGGTTGACCCGCTGCTCATGGCCGGGATCGCCATGCTCTTTGTCGGGCTTGCCTTCAAGATCAGCGCCGCACCGTTCCACACCTGGACACCAGACGTGTACCAGGGTGCCCCGACGTCGGTCACCACTTTCATGAGCGTCACCACCAAGGTGGCTGCGTTCGCCGCTCTGATCCGCGTGTTCACCTACACGCTGGGCGAGACCACGGTGTACGACCGCTGGAAGGTGATGGTGTACTTCGTGGCGATCGCCTCGATGGTGATCGGCAACGTTGCTGCACTGCGCCAGACCAGCCTCAAGCGCATGCTCGGGTACTCGGGCATCGCGCAGGCCGGGTACATCCTCATCGGCGTCGTCGTGCCGCACTTCAACGCTCAGGGCGTCGCCGAGCCCTTCCCCACGGTCGCTTCGCTGTATTACCTAGCGGCGTACGCGGTCACCAACATCGGCGCCTTCGCGGTGATCACGATCATGGCCGGCCGAGGTGAGGACATGGACAGTTACGACAGCGTGCGGGGGCTGTCCTTCCGGCGGCCGTACGTCGCCGCGGCAATGGGGCTGTTTTTGCTGTCCCTGGGTGGTTTCCCGCTGACGGCAGGCTTCTTCGCGAAGTTCTTCGTGTTCGCCGCCGCCATCAATGGTCACGAGGTTGCGCTGGCGCTGTGGGGTATCGCCACCAGCGCGATCTCCGTCTTCTACTACCTGCGGGTCGCGCTCCTGATGTACGCGCGACCGGGCCCCGACCAGGTGGACTACAACTGGTCACGAACCTCGCTGGCGGGCGGAGGCGTGTTGGCGCTGACAGGAGCGGGAACACTCGTTCTTGGCATCCTGGTGAGCCTGGTCCTCAACGTCGCGATTCTCGCGCAGCACGGCATCATCCCCTCCTGACGGGGGCGGGCACCGCGCGACCCGGCGTCGCCGTCATAGACTCCCGCGGGTGGAGGAGGCCCTACGTCGTCAGTTGGCCGCGGCCGTGGGCACCAGTGGCCTGGGCGCGGACGACGTCGTTCACCCCGCCAATCTCACCCAACTGAAAGAGGTGCTGGCCGCGTGCACGGCGGCCAGTGCTGTGGTGGCGCCGCGAAGCTCCTCTCCGACGGATGTCGCGAATGCGGTGGTGATCGACGGCGACAATCTCAACTCCATCCTCGTGGACCCCACCGGCCTGCTGCTGCGCGCCGGCGCGGCGGCGACCTGGGCAGCGGTGCGTGAGGCCGCGAATGCTCACCGTCTCTCCGTCAGCGGGTTGCCGACCCTGCGCAGTGATCGAGTGGGCGAATCGGTTGCTCTGGGCGAGATCGCGCACCGAACCCTCGTCGGGGTGGACCTGCTCACCCACGGCGGGGAGCTGATCACCGCAGGCGGCCGCACCCTCAAGGACGTGGTCGGCTACGACCTCGCTGGTCTCGTTCTCGGCGGCGGCCAGCGCCTCGGTCTTGTCCTGGCGGTGACGCTGCGCCTGGATCCCGCCGGTTCCGGCGTGCCCGCGCAGCCCGGGCTCGGCCGCTGGCGCGGTGACGAGGTGGTCGACGTCAGCACAGCCTTCACGCGCTGACAGCGGTCAGGCGACGTCGCCTGCCTCGGACCGGCTGCTCGCCGCCATGTCAGTGCCGGCGCGGGGTGGCCGGTAGACGGTGCTGGTGAGCATTCCCTCGGCGTAATCGAGCTCGAGCATGCCACCCTTGGCGCACTGCAGGCGGTGCAGGGCCCACGCGCCCCGGCCCTCGCTGCGCACCCAGAAGGCCTGGATGGGGTCGCCGTGGCTGACGCAGATTCCGCCTTCCTCCGGGTGGCTCCCGAGCAGGAGCCGGATCGGACGCTCCACGCGGGTGGCCATGTCACTGACACGCTCGTCGTTGGGGAGAAGGCCGGGCCAGACCATGTGGACCAGCCACAGCGGCCGCTTCCACGGCACCTGCGCGGGGCGGATGCCCTGCAGGTAGCGCCCGAAACGCGCCTCGATGAGGTCGTCAGTGAGCGTGATCGTCGAGCCGGGGATGTGACTGCTGATGATCTCGGCAGTCTGGGTGGCTCGCTCGAGTGGGCTACTGTAGATCTGCCGTGCGCCGGTGTTGGCGAGCCGGCGGCCGAGGTCATGGGCCTGGCGCACGCCTTTCTCACTGAGCGGAAAGTGGGGGAGGTGCCCGTACAGGACGCCCCCCGGGTTGCGGACGTCGCAATGCCGGGCGAGGTAGACGCGGGTCGACGTCGGTCCAGACACGTGTTGATGCTACGAGATCCAAGCCCTGCCACCGCTACGCTTGGCACCATGTCCGAGCAGAGCTGGTGTCAATGGGACGGCGCCACCTATGACCGCGTCTCCACGCCGCAGGCGCGCTGGGGCGGTGCCGTTCTCGAGCGTCTGGCGCTTCGCGGCGACGAGACCGTGCTCGACTGCGGGTGCGGCAGCGGTCGGGTGACCGAGCAACTCCTCGCCGGGCTGCCGCGCGGCAGGGTTGTCGCACTCGACGCGTCGCCCAGCATGCTGGAGCAGGCGCGTCGTCGGCTCGCCTCGTCCGGGGAGCGCGTGCGGTTCGTCGAAGCCGACCTGCTGGAGCTGTCTCCGGAAACCCTCGGTGAGGACGCGCCGGTCGACGCGGTCTTCTCCAGCGCGACCTTTCACTGGATCCCCGACCACCCGCGCCTCTTCACAAACCTCGCGAGCGTGTTGCGCGAGGGCGGTCAGCTGTCGGCACAGTGCGGGGCAGATGGAAACATCAGCCGGCTCTTGGCGATCGCAGAGTCGGTCGGCCTCAAGAGGACGAGCGCATGGGAGTACGCAACCCCGGATCTCACCCGCGAACGTCTCGAGGCAGCCGGCTTCGGGGACGTGCGTGTGTGGACGCACGAAGAGCCCACCCGGTTCGAGGATCGAGCGCAACTGATTGAATTCCTGCAGACGGTGTGCTTCGGGCAGGCGGTGGCGTTGATGGCCGCGGACGAGCGCGACGAGCTTGTCCGCAATGTGGTCGACGCGATGCCCGAGCCGGTGATCGACTACGTGCGCCTCAATATGGTGGGCCGCCGCGGCGGCTGACTCGTCGTCATTGACGGTCCAACCGGCGCACTGCTAGTGTCGCGCCCGAGTTCTGCTCGGTTTCCGGGAGAGGACCCCGGAGCGGAGGCCGTCGGAAATCCAGAGCGCGCATCGCGCGCCGGCGACCGGTTCGGAAGAGGAGGCGGCCATGGTCGACCACGTGGCGACGGCGCAGGACTCGGACGTTGAAACCCTGCACCGCCTGGGCTATGCCCAGGAGCTCCGCCGCCGGATGAGCGGCTTCTCCAACTTCGCGGTGTCCTTCACCATCATCTCGATCCTCTCCGGGTGCCTGACCGCCTACGGCGTGGCGATGAACAACGGCGGTCCGATCGACATCAACATCGGCTGGCCCTTCGTCGGGATCATGGTCCTCATCGTCGGGCTGGCGATGGCCGAGGTGTGCTCGAGCTATCCAACCGCGGGGGGGTTGTACTACTGGTCGGCGAAGCTGGGTGGCAAGAATGGACCCGCCTGGAGCTGGTTCACCGGGTGGTTCAACCTGCTCGGTCAGGTGGCCGTCACCGCCGGCATCGACGGCGGGCTGGCGCTCTTCACCTCAGCCTTTCTCAACAACTGGTTTGGCTACACCCTGGACGCACCCCACATCTTGCTGGTGTATGCGATCGCGCTCTTCCTGCACGGGTTGCTGAACACCTTCGGAGTCCGCCTGGTGGCAATCCTGAACAACATCTCTGTGTGGTGGCACATCCTTGGAGTCGCGGTCATCGTGGTGCTGCTGTTCGTCAAGGCGCCGACCCATCAGTCGATCGGGTTCATTTTCGGGAACTTCACCAACAACACGGGGGCATCATTCGGTCTCTCGACCGTTTATGTCTTCGCCATCGGCCTGCTGCTTGCGCAGTACACGTTCACTGGGTATGACGCCTCCGCACACATGACCGAGGAGACTCGCAATGCCGCCGTGGCCGGTCCCCGCGGCATCGTGATGTCGATCCTGGTGTCGCTCATCGCAGGGTGGGTCCTGCTGATCGGTGTCACGGCCGCCATCCAGGATTACGCTGGCGAATCTAGCGCCGTCGTGCCAGCAGCCAAGATCTTCGTCGACGCCGCCGGGCCGGCGCTGGGGCAGTTCCTGCTCCTGGTCGCGATCGGCGCCCAGTTCTACTGTGGCATGTCGTCGGTGACCGCCAACTCGCGGATGATCTACGCCTTCTCGCGTGACGGAGCGGTGCCCGGCCACCGGTTCTGGCACAAGGTGAACAAGCGCACGGGCACCCCGACCAACTCGATCTGGCTCGCGACGGTTGGTGCCTTCATCCTCTTCCTGCCGTACCTGTACAACCCCAACGCGTACGCCGCGGTGATCTCGATCGCGGTCATCGGCCTGTACATCGCCTACGCGATCCCGATTTTTCTGCGGCTGCGTGCGGGCAACACCTTTCAGCGCGGTCCCTGGCATCTCGGAAAGTGGAGCCGACCGGTAGGGATCATCGCGGTGACCTGGGTGTGCATCATCTGCGTCCTGTTCATCCTGCCTACGGTCTTTCCGGTCACCCTCGGAAACCTCAACTACACCATCGTTGCTGTGGCCGCGGTTGGTCTGGGCACCGGGTTGTGGTGGCTGGTGTCCGCGCGCCACTGGTTCGCGGGTCCGCGTGTGCAGGGAACCGCTGAAGAGCTCGCGGCAATCGAGGCGGAGCTCGCCGCAGTCGGTACGCCGGCTGCCGCATCAGGCTGAGTGAGCGCCAAGGTCCGCATCGGCATCACATGCAGCCCGCTGCGCGTTGCGGGGTACTACGACCCGTACCTCAATGCGATCCAGTTGGCAGGGGCTGAGCCGGTGGTCATTGTTCCGACCGCGCATCGACCGGGTGGTGAAGAAGCGGGCAGGATGCTGGCGCAGTTCGACGGTCTCCTCGTGCCCGGAGGATGGGACGTCTCACCGAAGGAATACGGCGGCAACCCGGTCGACGACGTGACCGAGCTGGACCCTGCCCTCGATCACACTGAGATCGAGTTGGTGCGCGCTGCCGCGGATTCCGGCACGCCCGTGCTAGGAATCTGCCGCGGGCAACAGCTCATCAACGTCGCACTCGGCGGCTCCCTCCTGCAGCATATCGACGGGCACGACCACCACGGCGAGCCGCGCCATACCCTGGCACATGCGGTGGAGGTGGACTCGCAGTCGGAGCTGGGGCGCGTCGCCCCGCGCACCTTGATGGTCAACAGCCTTCATCACCAGGCCATCGGCGCCCTTGCGCCGACCCTTCGCGCCACCGCATACAGCACCGACCACATCATCGAGGCCGTCGAGTCGTCCGATGGCGCGATCGTGGCCGTGCAGGCACACCCTGAAGAACTGATCGACTACCACTCCTGGGCACGCGCTCTCTTTGAGCGCTTCGTCGAACGGAGTGCGAATCGTGCGCGCCGCGACCAAGGCACACCGGCCGGGTCATGAGGTGCTGACGCTCGACGTCCTCGCCGGGCTCGTCGAGAGTGGAGAGATCGACACCGTGGTCGTCGCCTTCACCGATATGCAGGGCCGGCTGATGGGCAAGCGGATGCACGCCGAGTTCTTCATGGAGGAGGCTCTGGCTGCGCACCCCATCGAGGGATGCAACTATCTGCTCGCGCTCGACATGGAGATGGATCCGGTCCCGGGGTACGAGATCGCCAGTTGGGAACGCGGGTACGGCGATTTCGCGATGGTGCCTGACTACGCGACCATGCGGCGGATTCCCTGGCTGGACGGCACCGCATTGGTGCTTGCCGACGTGGCCTGGAACGACGGGTCACCGGTACAGCCGTCGCCGCGACAGGTCCTCAAGGCGCAGGTGGAGCGCGCTCGCTCGCTCGGGTTCGAGCCGATGTTCGGGTCCGAGCTGGAGTTCTACCTGCTCAAGGAGACGTTCGCCGAGGCGTTCGCGAAGGGCTACCGCGATCTCACGCCGTCCGTCCCTTACATCCTCGACTACCACATTCTTGCCACCAGCTATGACGAGCCGTTCATCCGCGCGGTCCGCAACGGCATGCATGCCGCGGGCATCCGCGTCGAGACGTCCAAGGGGGAGGCGTGGCCGGGCCAGCAGGAGATCAATTTTCGCTTCAGCGATGCAGTGACCATGGCCGACAACCACACCATCTACAAGAACGGCATCAAAGAGATGGCCAATCAGCACGGCTGTTCAGTCACCTTCATGGCGAAGCCGGACCATTCCTGGGTGGGTAGCTCGTGCCACATCCATTCGAGCCTCTGGAGCGAGGATCGCAACGCATTCGACGGCGAGCCTACGCTGTTCCGGCGCTACCTGGCCGGACAGCTCGCCGCCAGCGCAGAGCTCGCGGTTTTCTTTGCCCCCAACGTCAACTCCTTCAAGCGCTATGCCGCCAGCAGCTGGGCCCCGACCACGCTGGCTTGGGGATACGACAATCGCACGTGCGCCTTCAGGGTGGTGGGCCATGGGCAGGGGCTGCGCATCGAGAACCGCATGCCAGGCGCTGACGCCAACCCATACCTTGCCTTTGCGGCGATCCTGGCCGCCGGGCTGCACGGGATCGAGCAGCAACTGGAGCCGGCACCCGCCTTTACCGGCAACGCCTATGTCTCGGATGTCGAGCGGTTGCCGCACACCCTCCACGACGCGGTGGACGCGCTGGCGGGTGGAACAGTTGCGCGCGCAGCATTCGGCGACGAGGTCGTCGATCATTACCTGAACTACGCCCGCACCGAGCAGCGGCTCTTCGACAGCGTCGTCACCGAGTACGAGCGGCGCAGGCTGTACGAGCGCGGATGAAGCTCGAGGTCATCAACCCGGCCACTGCGCGTCCGCTGGCCGAGATTGAGCAGGCCGGAGGCGAGGACGCCGACCGCGCGGTCGCGGCAGCCCGCGCGGCCTTCCCGCTGTGGCGCTCCGTGGCGCCCGGCGATCGAGCTCGCATGCTGCGCCGCCTCGCCCAGGCCATCGAGGAGCACGGCGAGGAGCTTGCCCGGATCGAGACCCGCAACGTGGGCAAGCCGATCTCAGACTCGCGCGGCGAGGTCGCCATGGTTGCCGAGGTGTTCCACTTCTACGCCGGTGCGATCGATAAGCACCACGGGCAGACGATCCCGGTCGCGGGCGGGGTCGACATGACCTTCCACGAGCCGCTCGGCGTGGTGGGACTCATTGTGCCGTGGAACTTTCCGCTGAACATCACCAGCTGGAAGCTCGGCCCCTCTCTGGCCTGCGGCAACACCGTCGTCCTGAAACCCGCGGAGCTCACGCCGCTGTCGGCCCTGCGGCTGGCGGAGCTCGCCTCCGAGGCGGGAATCCCGGACGGGGTGATCAACGTCGTGGTCGGCCCGGGGCGGCTGGTCGGCCAGCGGCTGGTTGAGCACCCCGACGTGTCCAAGATCAGCTTCACGGGGTCCACGGAGGTGGGTGTGCAGGTCATGCG
>JALZAG010000032.1 GCA_030948445.1 Candidatus Dormiibacterota bacterium | reverse complement strand
GGTTGGGCACTGGCAGCCGGGTGCGCGTCGGCGAGCGGCTGTGCATCACTGTGACGGGGCGGGCTGAGGGACATCCCGGAGCGCGGGCCGTTCTCCTCGAGGCCGACGGCGGCGTCGACGACGTCATCAGCCAGGTGGGGCAGGCGCCATTGCCACCGTACATTCGCGAGCCGCTGCGTGACCCGGAGCGCTACCAGACGCTCTACGCGACCGGACAGCCGCTCTCGTCGGCCGCTCCCACTGCGGGACTCCACTTCACACCACGCGTGCAGCGCGCGCTGGCCGACCGAGGTGTTGGGTGGGCCACGCTCCAGCTCGAGGTGGGCCTCGGCACCTTCGCGCCGATCACCGTTGACGATGTCCGCAGCCATCGCATGCACGCGGAGCGCTGCACTCTGCCCCCGGCGACCGCCGCGCTCGTCGATACGGTGCGTGCGCGCGGCGGGAGGATCATCGCGGTGGGCACGACGGTGGTGCGCACGCTCGAGGCGAACGCCGACCAGCGCGGCGCCCTGCATCCCGGCACGCTGGCGACCGACCTCTTCATCACCCCGGGGCACCGCTGGCGTGTCGTGGATGGCCTGCTCACCAATTTCCACCAGCCGCGCTCGTCGCTGCTGGTGCTGCTCGCCGCCTTCATCGGGGACGAGTCATGGAGGCGGGCGTACGGTCACGCCCTCGCGCATGGCTACCGGTTCCTCAGCTTCGGCGACTGCATGCTCTGCTGGCGTGACGGCGCCTCGGCGTGAGCGCTTTCACCATCGACGCCCGTGATGGACGGGCGCGCACCGGACGCCTGCACACCCTCCATGGCGAGGTCCGGACGCCGGCCTTCATGCCGGTCGGCACCCACGCCACGGTCAAGTCTCTGCACCCGGACGAGGTGCGCGGCTGCGGGGCCGACATCCTGCTGTGCAACGCGTATCACCTGGCCCTGCGGCCGGGCGTCGACCTCATCGAGCGCGCCGGCGGACTGCACGCCTTCATGGGTTGGGACGGGCCCATCCTCACCGACAGCGGCGGTTTCCAGCTGGTCAGCCTGCGCGCCGTCGCCTCTGTCGACGACGACGGCGCCACCTTCGTTTCGCCGTACGACGGCGCACGTCTGCGGGTCAGCCCCGAAGAGGCGGTGCGCATCCAGGCGAGGCTGGACTCCGACATCATCATGTGTCTCGACCAACCGGTGGCCTGGGGAGCCTCGCAGGCGCAAGCGCTGCTCGCTAGCGACCGCACCCACGGCTGGGCGACGCGCTGCCGAGCGGTCCATCCCGGGGCTGGCCGGCTGCTGTTCGGGATCTGCCAGGGTGGCTTCGAGGAGCAGGCCCGATCGGAGTCGGCGAGTCGCATCGCCGCGCTCGACTTCGACGGGGTGGCCGTCGGCGGCCTCTCGGTGGGGGAGCCGCTGGAGGTGATGGAGGCGATGACGGCGGTGTCGATCGCGGCCCTGCCCCAGGATCGGCCGCGCTACTTCATGGGCCTGGGCACGGATCGCGAGCTGCTCACCATGGTGGCACTGGGGATCGACATGTTCGATTGCGTGGTACCGACCCGCCTTGCCCGCACCGGCGCCGCGATGACCCCGACGGGTAGCCTTGCGCTGCGCCGCGCCGCCTACCGCGACGACCTGCGGCCACTGGTGGACGGCTGTCCGTGCGCCGCCTGCCGGCGTTTCTCACGGGCGTATCTCCGCCACCTCATCAGCGCCGGCGAGATCCTCGGTCACCGCCTGCTCAGCATCCACAACATCACCCACGTCACCACGCTGATGGCCGCGGCTCGTGAAGCCATCGCCGCCGGCCGCTTCGACGCCTTTCGCGCCGACAACGAGGCGCGACTGTGTGCCGGCGGCGATGCTGACGAGGCATCGATGGATGACGGCGCCACGGCCAGCCGGCGCATCGGGAGGACGATCGGTTCGGCGCGGATCCCGGGTACACTCGGCCCCCGTGGCTGATTTCTTCCTTCGCGTCACCCGCGTGCGCATCGTCGTCGTCGTCCTCATCGTGCTCGGGGCGCTGTTCATCGACGGGTACAGCCTCTTCTACCGGTACGTGGTGGTTCACCAGCCCCTGTCGCAGAAGCTCACCACCATTCCCAACATCGGTGGCCACCCGATCACCTTCGTCAAAGGGCTGGACCTGGTCGGAGGCACCGAGCTGGTGGTTGCGGTGTGCCGGGGTTTCAACGACCCGCCGAGCGTGGGCTGTCGCAACGGCCCCCGGGGACAGACGGTCACAGATGCGCGCGACAAGACCATCCCGCTGCTGACGGCCCGGGTCAACGGCCTCGGCGTCACTGAGGGCAAGGTCTCCGCTCAGGGCTCCGACCAGATCCTCATCCAGCTTCCCGGGGTGGGTCCCGACCAGGCCAAGCGCACCGTGGGCACCACGTCCAAGCTCCACTTCGCGACGGCCGTTCCCGGTGCGCCGAATCCTGGTGACCCAAAGTTCCTGGCCGACCAGGAGAACCTCTACGACATCGCCCAGTTCGGCAACCCGCAGCTGTATCCGACGGGCTACCACTGGAAGGTCGACGACGCGCTGGACGCCAGTGACGTCACCCAGGCCGACGTCGGCGTCGACCAGCAGGGTGCGATCGCGGTCAACATCCAGTTCAACGAGAAGGGCGCCGCCGAGTGGAACAAGATCACCACCGCCGCGTACGCCTTCACGCAGCAGAGTCCGCAGACGCCACCCGCGCAAGCCCAGGTGGCGATCTTTCTTGACAAGAGCATCATCACCGCGCCCGTCGTGCAGCAGCCCTCGAGCAACCAGACCCAGATCACCGGCGGTTTCACGAGCGCGCAGGCGCAGGTGCTGGCAAGCGACATCTCCGCCGGCGCGCTACCCGCAGAGATCGGCACCGTTCAGGCCAACGTGGTCAGCGCCACCCTCGGTCAGCAGACCGTGCAGCGCAGCCTGATCGCGGGTGCTGTCGGGCTCCTGATCATCGTGCTCTTCATGATCGGCTACTACCGGTTCCCGGGCCTGCTGGCGTGCATCGCGTTGGTGGCATACGGGGCGATCGTGCTGGCCCTGTTCAAAGTGATCGGCGTGACCATCTCACTCGCCGCCCTGGCAGGTTTCGTGCTGAGCGTCGGCATGGCCGTCGACGCCAACGTGTTGATCTTCGAACGAACGCGCGACGAGTTACGCCATGGGCGCAGCGTCGGCCCCGCGGTCGACACCGGGTTCCGCCGCGCCTTCCCCGCCATCCGTGACAGCAATGTGTCGACGATGCTGGCGTGCGCGGTGCTGTTCAGCTTCGGCACGGACGTGGTGAAGGGCTTTGCGCTCACGCTGGGCATCGGGGTGGCGGTCAGCTTCTTCAGCGCGGTCACGGTGACGCGCGCCCTCCTGGCCGCGTCGCTCCGGCTGCGCATCGGGCGCAACCCCACCCTGTACACGCAGATCCATGAGGAGTACGCGGAGAAGCCACCGAAGGGGCGCTTCGACATCGTGCGCTCGCGGAACTGGTATTTCGCCGGGTCGCTCGCGGTCATCATCCCCGGCATCCTGGCGATCATCTTCTGGGGGTTCCGGCTCGGCCTCGACTTCCGCGGCGGCTACAAGGTCGACGTCGCCCTGGTGCACCCGACGACGCAGGCACAGGTGGCGACCACGGTCACCGCCGCGATCGGTGCGCTGGAGCCGCAGATCCAGCAAACGGCCGGCAGTCGCTACGAGATCAGCTTCCTGCCGGGAACGGTCAACGGCGGCAAGGATCCCGTCGATGCTGTGCAAACGGCCCTCGGCAAGGCCTATGGGATCCCCACCGATCCCAAGACGCATAACCCGGACATCCAGGAACAGTTCATCGGCCCCAGCGTTGCCGCCGACCTGGTGCGCAGCGCCATCGTGCTCATCCTGGTCGCGTCCGCGCTCATCGCCATCTACCTCGCCCTGGCGTTCCGGCGCCAGCGCGCCATCTCCGCATGGCGATTCTCGGCCTGCGCATTCTTCAAGCTCCTCCACGACGTCTTCGTGTTGGCCGGGATCTGGGCGATCCTCGGTCACTTCACCAGCCTCGGAGAGGTCGACACGTTGTTCGTCACGGCCATCCTCACGTCGGTCGCCTTCTCCATCCATGACACCATCGTGGTGTTCGACCGCGTCCGCGAGAACCTCCGGTTTGGTCCCCGACTGACGTTCGACCAGGTGATCAACCTGTCCACCGTGCAGACGATGACCCGCTCGCTCAACACATCCCTGACGGTCGTCTTCGTCCTGCTCGCGTTGGTGCTGTTCGGCGGCTCGACGATCACCGGCTTCGTCCTGGCCCTGCTGATCGGCATCGTCACCGGTACCTACAGCTCGATCTTCAACGCCAGCACGCTGCTGGTGGCGTGGCAGAAGGCGTCAGCCATGCGGGCGTCGCGCGGCGCACCACCGCCGGGATCCCCGCGGAGGGTGGCGCGCGCCGCCTGACAGACCTCGCGTGAACACATGAATACGGTCTCGACGGAGCAGCTGACGGAGCTCGTCCAGCCGTCGTTGCGGCACCTCGGGCTCGACCTGGTTGAGCTGCAGTGGCGCCCGGGCCGGACCAGCGTGCTGCGACTGGTCATCGACTCGCCCAGTGGTGTGAGCCTCGACGACTGCGAGCGCGTGTCGCACGCCGTCGGCGCGGTGCTCGATGCCTACGACCCGATCGCGGGTCGCTACGCGCTCGAGGTGTCCTCCCCCGGCGCCGAGCGTCCGCTGCGCAGTGAGCTCGAGTGGCAGTCGGCAGTGGGCCGGCGCGTCAACGTGCGCATGCGCAGTGGCGACGCCGAGCTGATCGTCGAGGGACGCCTGCTTCACCTCGACGACGCCAGCGTGGAGATCGAGGCCCGCGACCGCAACCGTCGCCGCCTCACCACCCTGGCCCGCGCGGACGTGATCGCCGCTCGCATCGTCGTCGACATCTGAGTCATGACTGACGCTGTGCCTACGCCGCTGGACGGGGCCATCGCGACGCTCCGAGAGACCACCGCGCTCAGCGACAACCGCCTCGCGGCCCTCTTCGAGTCCGCCTTCGTGGAGACCTACCGGCGGCTCATCGACGACGACAGCACCGTCCACGCGCGCGTCGACCTGGTCTCGGGCAGCTGCACCATGTACCGGCGTGACCCGGACGGCGAGGAGGTGGTGGTCGACGTCGCTGTGCCCGACTTCCCACGCCAGGCGGCGCAGGCGGCACGCGCGGCCGTCGCGGGTGCGCTCCGCGAGGCTGGCAAGGACCGCGTTCTCAGAGAGGCCTCTCTGCGCCGTGGCGAGCTCATCGACACCATCGTCGACACCCACGCCGGGCCGGTGTGGTACCTGCGCGCCGGGGAGATGCGCGTCCTGCTGCCGCCGGAGGAACAGGTGACGGCTGAGGAGCTCGTCCCGGGTCAGCACCTCAAGGTGATGGTCCTCGAGGGTCGGCGGCGGAGTCAGGACGCCGTCGTGGTCGTGTCCCGCTCCCATCCCCAGCTGCTGCGGTTGCTCCTCGAACAGGAGGTTCCCGAGGTGGCCAACGGACAGGTGCTGGTGCGCGGGATCGTCCGCGAGGCGGGGCGGCGCAGCAAGGTGGCAGTGGAGGCCGCCGACCCGGCCGTCGACGCTCGCGGCGCCTGCATCGGGCCGCGCGGGATCCGCCACCAGGCGGTCACCTCTGTGCTCGGCGGGGAGCAGGTGCAGATCGTGGTGTGGTCGGATGACCCAGCCACCTACATCGCCAACGCCCTGGCGCCCGCAACGGTGCGCGGGGTGGAGCTCGACGAGACCACCCGCACGGCGACGGTGACCGCGGACGCCGACCAGCTGTCACTGGCAATCGGCAGGGGTGGTGACAACGCCCGCCTGGTCGCCCGGCTCTGCGGCTGGCGGATCGACGTGGTCGCAGCCGAACCGGCATGAGCGCTGGACCGCCCGAGCGCACCTGCGTCGGCTGCCGGAGGCTGCGAGGCAAGCCTGAACTCATCCGGCTCGCCCTTGGAAGCGGCGGACAGGTTACCCTTGATACTCGCAATCAGCTTCCCGGCCGGGGAGCCTACCTCTGCGCGGACGGCATCGACTGCCTGACGCAGGCACGGCGCCGGCGGGCACTGACGCGTTCCCTGCGTGTGGGGGAAGATGTCATCAACTACGAGGCACTGAGCGCAGCACTGGCGGCGCTCAGACAGGAGGTCCAGCCATCGCCACGGTGAAGAAGCTCACCCTGCCGGCCACGGTGCCGGTCAAGGAGCTTGCCGAACGTCTTTCGGTCTCCGGACCGCAGCTCATCAAGTACCTGATGGGCAATGGCGTCATGGCCACCCTCAACCAATCCGTCGATTTCGACACCGCCGCGCTCGCGGCTGACCACTTCGGCTTCGAGGCGGAGAGCGAGGAGGCGGTCGCCGCGGCTGCGCCGGCCTCGACCCGCCGCCGGCACCCACTCCTCGACCAGGCCGACGCCGACCCGGCGAAGCTCCTGCCACGGCCGCCCGTGGTGGCCGTGCTCGGTCATGTCGACCATGGCAAGACCTCGCTGCTCGACGCCATCCGCGAAACCGCGGTGGCCTCCGGCGAAGCGGGTGGGATCACCCAGAAGATCGGCGCCTACCAGATCGAGAAGAACGGCCGCAAGGTCACCTTCATCGATACGCCGGGCCATGAGGCGTTCACGGCGATGCGCGCGCGCGGAGCGGACGTCACCGACATCGCCATCCTCGTGGTGGCCGCCGACGACGGGGTCATGCCCCAGACCGAGGAGGCGATCCAGCACGTCCGCAGCGCGGAGGTGCCGATCATCGTCGCCCTCAACAAGATCGACAAGGACGGTGCCAACCCCGACCGCATCCTCCAGCAGCTGGCCGACCGCGGCCTGGTCAGCAGCGACTACGGAGGCGACGTGACCGTGGTCCGCACCAGCGCCAAGACCGGCGAGGGCATGACAGACCTTCTCGACATGATCCTGCTCACCGCAGACGCGGAGGTGGAGCCGAAGGCCGACCCCACGGCGAGTGCGGTGGGGACGGTCATCGAGTCGCACCGTGACCCTGGGCGAGGCCCTGTCGCCACCGTTCTCGTCCAGAACGGCACCCTGAAGATCGGCGACTACATCGTCGCTGGCCAGGTGTACGGCCGAATTCGCGCGCTGCTCGACGAGCGCGGCGACCGCCTCCAGAAGGCCGGCCCCAGCTCACCGGCGGTGGTGACCGGGCTGTCCGGCGTGGCCGAGGCGGGCGACGTGTTCCAGGTCATGACCAACGAGCGCGGCGCACGCGCGCTCGCCGAGGAGCGGGGATTTGCTGCCAAGCAGCAGCAGGCGCAGCCGGTGCGTCGCATCACCCTCGCCGACCTCGCCTCGCAGGTCGCCGAGGGATCCGTGAAGGCGCTGAACGTGATCGTCAAGGCCGAGGCGACCGGGTCGCTCGAGGCACTGCGCGGCCAGATCGAGAAGATCGAGGATCCCAACGTCAAGGTGGTCATCGTGGCGTCGGGTGTCGGTCCTGTAGGTGAGGCCGACGTCAACCTGGCGGCGGTGACCGACTCCATCGTGATCGGCTTCAACGTGCGACCTGACGACCGTGCCAAGTTGGCCGCCGACACCCAGGGGGTCGACGTTCGCTACTACGACGTCATCTACCAGATCGCCGATGACATCGCCAACGCCATCAAGGGCCTGTACGAGCCCACCTTCGTCGACGTCTTCCAGGGGCGCGCCGAGGTTCGCCAGGTGTTCACAGTGGACGGCCGGCCGGCCATCGCCGGGTCGCACGTCGTCGACGGGCGCATTCCCCGCAACTCGATCTGCACAGTTCTTCGCGACGGCAAGCAGATGGCTCGCAGCCGCATCGCGGTCCTCAAGCGGTTCAAGGACGATGTGCGCGAGGTGGCGCGCGGCTACGACTGCGGCATCACGCTCGAGGACTTCGGCGACTTCGCCGTCGGCGACATCCTCGAGGCATACACGGTCGAGCAGCAGAACCTGTGAGTGCCGCAGCGGCCCGCTCTGGTGGCGGAGCCCGGGAGATGCCGACGAGCTTCCACAGCCACGCTCAGCATGGCACGCGACCGCCGCGCAGCGAGCGTGTCGCTGAGTTGCTACGCCAGGAGATCTCGCAGATGATGCTCATCGAGATGAAGGATCCGCG
>JALZAG010000152.1 GCA_030948445.1 Candidatus Dormiibacterota bacterium | reverse complement strand
TTTCTCAGCTACTGAGCCAGAGCCTCGTCGAGGGGGAGCTCGCCGTCGTCGTGGGCCCGCGAGAGCCGGTCGGTCAGGCCGCGCCGCTCGAACCGGTAGCCGATCCCGGGCACAGCGTGGATATAGGTTGGCCGGGGGCCGTCAGGTTCGATCTTTCGCCGCAAGCGGTACACGTGGGCGTCGACACTGCGCAGGTCGAGGTCAGCGCCCTGGCCCCACACCTTTTGGATCATCTCGGTGCGCGAGATCACCCGGCCCGGCGATGCCGAGAGCAGCGCGAGGAGGTCGAACTCGGTCGGGGTCAGCGTCACGGCCTGGCCGTCGCGCAGAACCTCGTGCCGCCCGACGTCGACGATCAGGCCGGGGAACTTTAGACGGCCCGGACGCACCTGCGTCTGGCTGGTGCGCTGACGGCGCAGCTTGGCGTTGATGCGCTCTGCGAGCTCACGGATCTCGAAAGGCTTGACGACATAGTCATCGGCGCCAATCTCCAGGCCGACGACCACGTCCACTGGGTCTGAACTCGCCGACACCATCACGATGGGGATCTCGATGCCTGCTGAACGGATGCGGCGGCAGACGTCGAAGCTGGTCAGCCCCGGAAGGTTGAGGTCGAGGACGATCAAGTCGACGTCGTTCTGCTCGGCGAGGCGAACGCCGTCCGTGCCGTCCTCGGCAAATTGGATGCCGAAACCGTGTTGATGACCCAGCACCGCCAGGATGTCGTGCATCGAGGGATCGTCGTCGATCACCAGTACCGTCGCTTCAGCACCGGACGGCCGTCCTGTCGAGTACGCCTGACCCGGGATGGGCTCGGTGAAGGAGTTCATGTAGGCGCGGAACCTCGCAGGGGCGGATCGACGCCGGCAACGTAGCACGAGCTTGGGCGCAGATCGGAAGCGGTTACCCGAGTGTTGCGGACTTTCACGGCCCCGGAACGGGCGTGACCGGCTGCGGTCTGGTCAGTCATGAGGCCGGTTCTTCGAGGGGAACGGCGATGTAGAAAGAGTTTCCCCGGACGCTCTTGTTGTCCAGCCAGATCTGCCCGCCCATCCGCTCCACCAACTGGCGCGCCAGGTACAGGCCGACCCCGAAGCCACCACGCTGACGCAGCAGAGGGTTCTCCACCTGGTAGAACGATGCGAAGACGCGTTCAACCTCGGTGTCCGGGATGCGTCGCCCATTGTCGCGCACCTCGACGTGTGCCTTGTTGACCACGCGCACGGCGGTGATCTCGACCGGCTCGTTGTCGGGTGCGAACTTCAAGGCGTTGTCGATGAGGCAGGCGAGCACAAGGGCCAGGCGTTCCTCATCGACGTGCAGGAAGCCGAGGTTATCGTCGATATGCACCAGGAAGCGGCCGCGGTCGGCGATCTCCACGAAGCGCGAGATCACCTGGCGGAGCACGGCACTGAAATCCACCGTGGTCGGTCGCAGCCGGATCTCTCCTGACTCGAGCTGCGCAATGCACAGCAGGTTGTCGGTGAGCCGCCCCAGGTGCTCCGCCTCGGTGCGCAGCTCGTGGAAACCCTCCTGGCGTGCCTGTGGTGGCAGGTGATCGCCGCCGTCGCGCATCAGCGCGAGCCACGCCTTGATCTTGGTCAGGGGGGTTCGCAGCTCGTGGGACGCCAGCATCATGAACTCGCTCTTGATCCGATCCACTTCACGCAGCTCTGCGAACACCGCGTGCTCGAGCTCGGCGGTGTGAGCCATTTGACGCGCACGGGCCGACACCATCTCGCGCGCCAGCAGCGAGCTTGCCAGGGATACCACGAAGAAGAGGAACAGCCGCGAGGCGAGCACGTCAGCCAGGGAGTGTGTCAGCGGACCCGACGCCGCCAGGCCGACGCCAACGTACAGCGCACTGATGGTGGTGGCGCACAGGACGCTCCCGCGGATCCCAAAGCGCAGGCTGCTGATCCCGATCAGCACATAGAAGACGACGGCGAGGTTGGACGAGAAGCCGCCCGTTAGGTAGACGAGCGCGCTCGCCACCGCCAGGTCCATGGCGAGAATGGCCAGCTGGGTGCGCCTGCCGGGCAGGCGGCCGAGCACCAGGGCGAGCGTGGCGCTGAGGTTGAACATCCCCCAGCCGCCGAGGATGAGGTTGATCGCCGAGGTACCCGCGATCCGCGGCTCGCCGGGAAAGTTGTTGCTGACAGCCACAAAGATGAGCACGGCCCAGCGAGAGAGCTCGATGACACGCTCCACCCCTGCTCGGCGATCGCGATCCAGTGGCTGCGCCGCCGGAGCTGTCGGTCGCTTCACGGAGACCGACGGGGCGGGGGCGGCGGCGGCGGCGGCCTGCATGCGCCGCGTCAGTTGCTGGCTCACCTCAGCGCCGGGCACGGACACACGCGAATGCGGAACGGGGCGGCGATCACGAATTGAGCGTACCGACGGATTCCGCCACCGCCGACAAGGACCGGTAACGAATACCCCCGCGGCCGTGTAACAGGATCGCGGGGGTGGCAGGCTCAGGCGCAGTTCGGCGTCGCGCCGGGAGCGGCGCTGACCGCTGCAGGCCTGGCCTCGCTCATCACCACGCTGCCCGACACGCTGTCCCGGCAATCCACCAGCCAGCCCAGGGTGCGCAGGGCGGAGACCTCTGGCGAGTCCGAAGGGACGATGGCGTCCTTGATGGCATTTCCATGCAGCACCGCGTCCCAGCCCGGCTGGAGGCTGTGGATCTCCAGGTACTGGCGCAGCGCGGCGGTGCCGAACACCGCTGTCTCGTCATAGACAAACACGACGCGGCCGGTCGGAAAGCGCCCGGCGAGGTAGCCGCCCCAGGTGTCGATGCTGTACAGGCGGTGCCCGGCGAGGTGGGCAGCGGCGTAGTCGGCTGCGGCTTCCGGCTCGTTACCCACCTCGTACTTGGCTGCGCTGTCCGCGCTGAGCTGTGGCGCGATCACCACCGCTGTTCCGGCAACCACCACTGCCAGCACCGCGGCACCGAACCAACGGGGCGGCGGCCGCAACCGCGTCCAGCGCAGCCGAGGGAGGCGGGCTCGGTGTGCGTGCCACGCACCCGCCCCGTACACGGCCAGCTGCGGCGCCGCGATCAGCGCGAACAGCGAGACATTGCGCTGGGCCTGGAGGGAGGCCCCGAACGCGCCGGCGGCGAGGACGACGTCGAACAGGTCGCGCCGGGGCGCCAGGACCCAGGCGATCACCAGCAGGATCGCCTCTGCCTCGAACAGCCGCAACAGGACGTCGTGGAAGTTGGGCGATTGCCATTCCGTGACGATCCCGGTGATGGTCGGGTCGGTGAAGGTGGCCGCGACGTACCCCCAAAGACGGGGCCCTGCGGGGTTGATAAGCGTCGCCAGGGCGCTCAGCGCGATGGCCGCCGCGAGGAGCAGCCGATGCCTGCGCTCCACTCCTCGCACAATCACTAGGGCCAGCACCGCAATGCCGAGGCCGATCAGGAAACCCGCGTGTATGTTGGCCCAGACCGCGAACACCACAGGGAGCGCGATCAGGGCGCGCGTCGAGCCCCGCCGCCAGCGACTCAGCAGGTACAGCACCAGCGCCGCACCGAAGAGGCTGATCACCTGTCCCCGCACCCCCAACAGTTGCGCCGCCACAGCCGCGCTGAGCAGCATCGCGGCCGCCATGGCTGGACCCGGCGGGCGGCGCTCGAGCGGGACGGAGAGCGCCACGAGCAACAGCGCCGCGGAGCCCACCACGCCCATCAGGAGTGAAGCAAGCCTGGGGCCGCCGAGGTCGACGGCGTGAGCGAGCGTCACCTCGTACAGCCACTGCTGGCCGACCCACGGGTTGGCGGCGTGGAGGAAGCTGAACGGCTCAACAGCAGGGATGCCGTGCGCGACGATGTAGTGGCCGATCGCCAGGTGCCACCACACGTCGCTGTCGCGGAAGGGTTGTACGGTCAGGACCAAGCTGACCACGGCTGCCCCGATCACCCACGTGTTGCGCCGAAACCCCGCCATGCTCATCCCGGCTGCTGGTTCAGCTGCGACGCTGGCGTCTGCACCAGCGCGGTGCACGTGTCGTGGGCCGCGGTGTAGGTGGGCTGCGGGGGTAGCTGGAGAGCAGCGACGCGGTCGCGCCGCGCAAAGGCCGCGTTGTGTGGGTCGCTGTACACCTTCACCCAGTCGTCGGCGTGCGTCATCAAGTTGCTGAGTGGGGCGTTGGTGTCGAACAGCACGATGTCGGTACCGGCGGTGCGCAGGATGCTGTCCCACCGCGGGGTCACGCCCTCGATATCCCCGTAGTTGTACAGCAGCCCGTCGCCCATCAGGGCCGCATCGCCGAAGATGTAGACGCGGTCGCCTTGCGCCGTGAGGCGGTACGCCAGGTAACCGCCCTCGCCGTACTGGTTGAAGATGTGCAGGGGCAATGGGTCGGCGGCGAGCCAGCGAGCGGCGCACACCGGAAAGTCCTGCGCGTAGAAGAGTGAGTCCTCACGCGTCTGCACCGCTGGCAGCAGTCGACTGCCGATGTAGACGCCCAGCAGCGCACCGCAGAGCGCCAGCCAGCTGATCACCCGCATCCCCACGGGTGGGAGCTTCTGCGGCCTGCGCGGGCGACGCCGCCGGCCTGCCAGCAGCATGTCTGCCTGGTTGATCCACACCGGCGTGGCGGCCGCCACAAACAGCGCGATGTGCCGCACTGATTGGAGGGCGAGGATCACCGTCACCAGGACCAGCGCGGCGTCGCGCAACCTGATGCTCCGGTTGGCGACGATAAATCCCACCAGGCTCAGCAGCATGACCGCGAAGATGCGCACCGACCAGTCGTGGAAGTCGGGTGAGTGCCACTCGAGGATGAGCGATTGCTGCGCGGCGGAACCGAGCGTCCCGAAGGGATAGAGGATGATCGACGGACCATTGAGGTTGACCGCGCACGCCAGCAGCGAGCCCAGCAGGATGAACGCGAGACCGCGCACGCGGCGCGCGGGAGCGCGGCCCTCGAGGTGCAGCAGGTGAGCCGCCGCCTCTGCGGCGACGATCACAGCGATGAACCCGAGTCCGATCAGGAAGCCGGAATGCAGGTTCCCCCACACCAGGAACACGGGCAACAGCAGCCACGCCACGCGTCCGCCGCGACGCAGGTGATGCTCAGCGAGCAGGAGGGTGAGGCACGCGAATGCGAACGTCAGCATCTGCGCGCGCGGTCCCCAGATGGGGTAACCGGCGATGACCGCGAGCACGATGCCGCCTCCGAGCGCGAACGGTCCGGGACGGTCCAGCCGGGCGCGGGCGAAGATGCATACAACGCCCAACCAGCTCACTACGCTCAGAATCGCCACGATGGCTCCGAGCCCTCCCCACGAGTAGAGCTTGGCGAAGAGGACCTCGGTCAGCCACTCGTGCATCGTCCAGACGTGGCTGCTCACCGTGTAGGTGAACGGGTCGGTGTGCAGCAGTCCGCCGCTCTGGAGGATGAGCTGACCGCTGCGCAGGTGCCACCAGAAGTCCGGGTCTCGGATGGGCGCGGTCAGCGGGAAGGCGGCGGCGAGCAGCGTCGCGCTCAGGAACAGGCCACCCGGCGATGTGAGCCGGTCGATCAAGGACTGGCGGGTCCCCGCGGCGCTGTGCTGAGACGTGGGAAGGGGGGTGGGCGCGGCGACGGAGCCCGTACTGGTCACGTCGCTCGCCATTGTCACCCGCGAACCGCGATCGTGGAGCCCCAATCAGGCAGCGTGCGGGGCACCCACTCCGGTGGGGGAGGGCCGGCCGCCAACCGCTGCGACGAGCGCATCGTTGAGCGTGTCCGCGTCGAAGGGCTTGTTCATGAAGGTGACGCCGCCGAGGTCGACCACCTCCTGCATGTCGTTGTCGAAACAGCGCGCTGTGAGCAGGATGATCGGCAACGTCGTGGTGCGCGGGTCACGTCGCACCGCGCGGCACAGGGAGAGCCCGGACAGCCGCGGCATCATCACGTCGGTGAGGATGACATCGGGAAGCCAGCTGGCCAGCACCTGGAGAGCAACCACTCCGTCCGCGGCTGTGCGCGTCGCGTAGCCATCGACCGTCAGGCGGAGCTCGAGGAGGCGCAGGAGTGAGGTGTCGTCCTCGACGATGAGGACGCGGGGGGCGCCCGCCGTCGAGGGCATCTCCATGGTGCGCTCCTTGTGAACTGACCTCCCGGTTATAGATCCGCCACAGCACGGTCCCCTGGCGTTGCAACCGGCCTGTGACCCGGATACCACCGCTCCGGCGCG
>JALZAG010000151.1 GCA_030948445.1 Candidatus Dormiibacterota bacterium | reverse complement strand
CGCGGAGGCGGGAGGCCATTTGGGCGACCTCCGCTGTGTCGCCGCGCTCCTTGGCCGCGGCCATCCGGCGCCGGACGTCGGAGATCTCCCCGCCCAGCTGTGCCTCGGTGACCCGGCGAAGACTGTCTGTGATGGCGACGTCGAGGTCTCCCGTGCGGCTCTCCGGCAACAGCTCAGGGACGGTGCGGACCAGCAAGGCCGCCGCGAAGTCCCGCTCCTGAGGGGCCAGCGACGTCAGCGGGAACGAGTCGCCGGCCGGTGTCGACAGCGCGATCTCAACCATGCGCCGTGCCAGGGGATGCGCGATGGCGTTCACGTCGAGCCCGAACTCGCCGGTCAGCCGGGCGGCGAGTTCGGGGCGGTGAACGCAGAGGGTGGCCAGGTAGCCGTCCCACGCGGCGGCAGGTGTCAGCGGTGGGTCGGTCTGGGGCAGCGCGCTCACGTCGGCAGGCGCAGGGGTGGGCGCGCTGACCCGCAGTCGCCGTCCCGACGCCCCGCCACGCAGGGCAACGGCGAGGTCGGCGGCGACGGTGGTGGCGGTCAGGTTGAGACGGCGCGCGGCCTGCTGGACGTACAGCTCGCGCGCCGCCGCCTCAGGGATGCGCGCCAGCAGCGCGACCGCGCGTTCGGCCGCGGAGCGGCGCGCGTCGATGCTGCCGCTCTCGTCGTCACCCAGCGCGCGATCGAGAAGCACCTGCCACTCCGGCGGCGCCGCCTCCACCGCGGCCGCGAATGCAGCAGGGTCACGGCGCACCAGCTCGTCCGGGTCCTTACAGCCGTCGGGGAGGATGCAGATCCGTGCCGGCAGTCCCTCAGCAGCTACCACGTCGACCGCCCGCGACGCGGCGCCGCGACCGGCCTCGTCGCCATCGAAGCACAGCACCACGTTGTCGGCATGACGTGACAGGACCTTGGCCTGTTCGCGCGTCAGGGCAGTGCCACTGCTCGCCACCACGTGAGGGACGCCGGCCACGTGTGCAGCCATGACGTCGAAGTACCCCTCGACGATCACCACGACGCGGCGTTCGTGCATGGCGGCACGCGCAAGGTCGATGCCGAACAGCGCGCTGCCCTTGTGGTAGACCGAGGTTTCCGGTGAGTTGAGGTACTTGGGCACGTCGGCACCGAGGGCGCGCGCACCGAAGGCGATGACCTCGCCGCGCTCGTCGCGGATGGGGAACACGAGCCGATGCCGGAAGCGATCGCGAAGTCGGCCGCCGCGCGCGTGGTGGGCCACCCCTGCCTCGGCGATCTCCTCCGCGGTCGCGCCTGCGCGCTCCTTGAGGTACCGGGACAGAGCATCCTCCCCGCCGCCACCGAAGGGTGCGAACCCGATGCCGAAGGTCCGTGCGCGCGTCTCGTCAACGCCGCGCGCCTCCAGCAGCGCCCGCCCATCCGCGCCAGCCGGCGAGGACCAGAGGACGTGTTCGAAGAACGCGGCCGCGCGGGCGTTGAGCTCCAGGGTGCGCTTGCGACGGCGGGCGGCACCGCGACGTTCTCCGCTCTGCGCCTCCGCCTCCAGCTCGACACCGGCCTTCTCCGCCAGCATCTCGAGGGTGGCGCGGAAATCTGCATGCTCGACCTTCTGGACGAAGGTGAACATGTCGCCACCCTCCTGGCACCCGAAGCAATACCAGGCCTGCTTCTCCTGGCTGACGTTGAAGGACGGCGTCTTCTCGGAATGGAACGGGCAGAGAGCGCGATGGCCGCGCCCGGCCCTCTGCAGGGTCACGTAGCCGCCCACCACGTCGACGATGTCGAGACGAGCCTTGATCTCGGCAACCGCGTCACTTGCCATGACGAGATGGTAGGCCGCCTCTCGCAGGCCCGGCGCCGGAGGATTCCGTGGGCTCTCGACGTTAAAGGAGCCGACATGAGGAGTCTGATCAGGAGCGGTGGGTTGGTGCTGGCCGGCGCCCTCCTCGCCACTTCCACGGGGGCATGGCCGACCACGACGGCCGCCGCAGCGGCCCTCACCCCGACGTGTCCGACTCTCAACGGTTCTATGGCGACGACCTCGAGCACCGTCTCGCCGACCGGCGGTCATTCGTTCATCCTCTGCTCCTACTCTGGTGCGAACAGGGTGCGCAGTTTCGAGGGGACCCCACTACGCGTCGACCTCAGCCTGCCGACGGTGCCGTACGTGCCCCCGGGCGCCACCACATCGGCCAAACCACCCCTGATCATCTTCCAGAGCGGCTATAGCAACGACTACTGTCAGTTCGAGTCGACCACCCTGGAGGGGAGCAGCGTGCCTGGTTGTTCGGACTTCATCGGAACCCCGGGCTACGACTGGAACAACGCGTGGTTCGCCTCCAACGGGTACGCCGCGCTGACCTTCACTCCGCGCGGCTGGTACGAGTCCTGCGGAAAGAAGCTCGATGGCTCATACAGCTACCTCAGCGATCCCGCCTGTCAGGCCACCACTCAGTACCCGGACGAGAAGAGCTGGGTGCATCTGCTCGATCGCCGCTACGAGGTCCACGACGCGCAGTTCCTCGCCGGTGCGGTCGCGGACGCCGGCGCAGGCACGCTGATCAACCCCAACCAGATCGTCGCCACCGGGGACTCAGGTGGCGGCGGGCCCAGCTGGGACCTCGGCATGACCCAAGACCGCGTAGTGCTGCCCACATCGACAGCGGTTCCCGCCCAGGTCAACACCGTGGCCTGGACCTCGCCGCTGGGTACCAACCTGCACCTTGCCGCGGCGCTGCCCATGTACACATGGACTGACCTGGCCGATTCGCTCCTGCCCAATGGCAGCGCCACCGACGGCTTCAACGGCGCGCCCGCGCCCAGCACCTTCCACCACGACACGCCGATCGGGGTCGAGAAGGCGACCTACGTCGGCGGGCTGTTCGCCAGGGGGCTGAGCAATGTGCCCTCGCAGCCCCCCGACGGTGCCCAGTACGCAGCGCCGGGTGCGGATCCCACGGCCGACCTCAACAAATGGTTCACAGAGATCAACGCCGGTGAGCCGACATTCTCGGCCAACCCGGATACTCCGACCATCCTCGCCGAGGTTGGCGGCCCCCTGCGATCTTCATTTGCCATGCCTGTTCCGTCCGACAACGGCCTGGCGCCATCTCTCAACACACAGAAGCCCATCTTTGTGATGCAGGGGCTCACCGATCCGCTCTTCCCCGGGCTGCAGGCCCTGACCATGATCAACCGCCTGCAGGCGGCGCACAGCCACTACCCCGTCTGGGGCTTCTTCGGGGACATCGGCCACTCCTACGCGCAGAACCCATTGGACGTGTGGCAGCAGGCGCACGCGCAGAGCAACGCCTTCCTGCTGGCCGCGTTGCAGGCAACGTCCATCGGCCAGGTCAGCCAGCTCTTCACGCAACCAACCATCACAGTGGACACCACCCGCTGCCTCCCGCGGCAGACCCTGCAGAGCTACTCCGCCAACAGCTTTGGATCGATCGCCACGACCGAGCTGACCTTCACGGACAGCGCCGCGGCGCAGACCACCTTCAACCCATCCGGCGGCGGCCCGGAGAGCGTCATGTCCGACCCGATCGTGACCGGCGGCAAATGCGTGACCATGCCCTCATCGACGGCGGATGCTAGTGAGGCGACCTATACCTTCCCCGTCTCCTCCCCCGCGACGCTGGTCGGCGGCCCGGTGGTCAACCTCAATGCGGCCGTGATCGGGAGCAGTGCCGAGCTGGCCGCCCGCCTGTGGGACGTGGACGCGTCCGGCAATCAGACGCTGATCACACGCAGCGTGGTGCGCATCGACCAGGCACCAGGCTCACAGACGATCCCCCTCTCCTTCCAGCTCTGGCCGAACGCATGGCAGCTCTGCAGCGGCGATTCGCTCAAGCTGGAACTCACTCAAACCGACGCACCGACCTTCCGACCGGACAACCTGCCGTCCGCCATGTCGTTCAGCAGCGTGAAGCTCACCTTGCCCGCGGTGCCGGAGGCCGCGTGCTCATCAGCTGTGGTGCTGGCCGAATCGCCACTGCTGCCGATCCTTCCGCTCGGTGCGGCGGCGGTGGCCGGGACTGCGGTCCTGCGCCGGCGCCGCTCAGGGGGTGGTCTAAGCTCCCGCTCATGAAGTTCGCTGTCCTGGGGTCCGGCCAGGTCGGTCGCTCGATTGGCGCCGGGCTCATCCGGCACGGCCATGAGGTGCTGATGGGTAGCCGGGACCCCAGCGCCGGCCATCTGATGTCGTGGGTTGCCGAGGTGGGGGAGCGCGGACGTGTGGTGTCATATGAGCAAGCCGCTGGCGAGGCGGAGATTGCGTGCCTGGCGACCGCGTGGAGCGGGACCGAGAACGCGTTGACCCTGCGCGGGCATCCAACCTTGCCGGCAAGATCGTCGTCGACGTGACCAACCCCATCGGCGACGGACCGCGCGGTTCGCGACTGGTCCTCGGCCATGACGACTCCGGGGGCGAGCAGGTGCAACGCTGGTTGCCGGAGTCGATGGTGGTGAAGACATGGAACACCGTGAACCACGAGCACATGATCGACCCGCACATCCCCGGCGGCCCCGGCGACATGTTCCTCTGCGGCAACGATCCCGCCGCCAAGCAGACGGTGGCCTCGCTGGTGGCCGACTGTGGCTGGTCACCGCTCGACGCCGGCGCCATCGACGCCTCGCGTCTGATGGAGCCGCTGGCCATGCTCTGGGTGGGCTATGCCATGACCCATGGCAGCTCCGACCACGCCTTCAAGCTGCTGCGCCGCTAGCCTCGCTGGGCGGGGCGATGTGTCGGATGGTCAGAGCGGCGATCAGACCCCCGACCACGAGCATCCCCGCCCCGATGCGCATTGACGCCGTATACCCGTCGTTGAGCGACACGCCGGCGAGATGCGTTGACGCCGACGTCAAGCCCGCGAGGGCGGGCACCACCGCCACGGCAAGCAACCCGCCGATCCGAGCCGTGGCGTTGTTGATCGCCGATCCGA
>JALZAG010000287.1 GCA_030948445.1 Candidatus Dormiibacterota bacterium | reverse complement strand
GTCTCGGACAGCCCTAGTCGGCCTCGCGCGCAACTCCAAAGCGGAAGCCGGCAGTGCCGCGGCGGGTGTCCTCGATGACCGCGATGACGTTCGCGGGGCGCAGATGGATCGGCCCCTCCTCGCCGGGTAGCTCGACGAAATCCGGCGTGCCATTGGTGATCTCGATGGCAGCGATGGTCTCACCGACCGTCAGCTTGACCGCGACGTCGGATCCATTGGACAGTCGGATCACGGCCATATGGGGGGTCCTCCGCGCTGGATGGTGGTCGGTGCCGCCCTCATGGTACGGCCCTGCAGCCAGGCGTCACCCCGCCGCTGCCAGCGCGCTGGTCAGCTCAACAAGGAGCGTCTGCTCGTCCTCGATGCCGATGCTGAAGCGCAGCAACCCGTCCGAGATGCCCAGCGACTCCCGACTCTCGGGGCTGAGGTGGCGGTGGGAGGTGGACGCGGGGTGGCTGACCGTGGTGCTGACGTCACCGAACGTGGCGGCAAGGCGAATGCCCTCCAGCGCCCGTACGACCCGACCCGCGCCGACGCCGCCGCCGCGCACCTCGATGCTCACCATCGGACCCACGCCGCGCGGCAACAGTCGCGCCGCCAGGGCACCGTCGCTGCCGCCCCGCGCCAGCGGGTGGTGCACCGCGACGACACCTGGATGGTCAGCCACTGCCAGCGCCAGCATTGCTGCGCTGGCGGTGCCCCGCTCGACGCGCAGGGGAGCCGTCCGCAAGCCGCGCAGCGTCAGCCACGCGTCGAATGGCGAGAGCACCGCCCCCAGCGCGCGGCTGGTGGCGTCGAGCCAGCCGGACACCTCGCTGTCCGCCGTCGCGATCGCCACTCCCCCGAGGAGGTCACTGTGGCCGCCGAGGTGCTTGGTGAGGCTGTGCATCACCAGGTCGGCACCGTTGGCCAGTGGTTGGAACAGGAAGGGCGTGGCGATGGTGCTGTCAACCAGGCAGACCGCACCGCAGGCATGGGCTGCGGCGGCCACCTCGGGCACGTCCACCACCGTCAGCAGTGGGTTGGTGACGATCTCGACCACAACCACGGCGACGTCGCGGTCCAGCACCGGCTCCAGCAGGCGGCGGACGTCCACGGGTTCGCCGGCCCGCGGGAGGTCGACGACGCTCAGGCTGGCGCCGAGAGCCGCCAGCGGGCCCGCGAGCAGCGCCTCGGTCGCGCCGTAACAGGGCCTGACCAGCACCACTCGTCGCCGGCCGCTCATCGCAGCAGCACTGACCAGGAGCAGCAGCGCGGCCTGGCCACTGGCGGTTGCCCGGGCGCAGGGCATGCCGCCCCCGGGTGGAGCCTCGAGCCACGCCAAGGTCGCCTCCAGGAGTGCCACGCTGTCGTTGCCGTGGCGGCGGTACGCGCGTGGGTCGGCCTCCATGGCGGCGTCAAGGGCATCGAGGTCCGGGTACGAGCGCGCCGAGGAGAGCGCCGGCGGCGCGACCAGGTCGGTGCCCTCCGGGCCCGCCGAGGGCTGCGCGCCGGCCCTGATCGCGGCCAGCCGGATGTCGTCGGTCACCGCGCGGGAGGCGCGGACGTCTCGAGCAGGCGAAATGCCGAACGGCCCGCGAAGTGCCCCGACGCCCCCAGCTCGACCTCGATGCGCAGCAGCCGGTTGTACTTGGCCACCCGCTCGGAGCGAGACGGTGCCCCGGCCTTGATTTGGCCGGCATTGACCGCAACCACCAGGTCAGCGATGGTGGTGTCCTCGGTCTCACCGCTGCGATGGCTGATCACCGACGCGTAGTCGTGCGAGGAGGCCAGCGCGATGGCGTCGAGCGTCTCGGTCAGCGTCCCGATCTGGTTGACCTTGACCAGCAGCGCGTTGGCGACACCGCGGTCGAAGCCCTCGCGCAGGCGTGCCATGTTGGTCACGAAGAGGTCGTCGCCGACGAGTTGGATGCGTGAGCCGAGTCGGTTGGTGAGCGCTGCCCATCCCTCCCAGTCGTCCTCGGCCATGCCATCCTCGATCGACACGATCGGGTACTGCGCAGCCCACGTGGCCCACAGCTCCACCAGCTCCATGGGCTCGAGAACTCTGCCCTCGCCACGGAGGTGGTAACGGCCGTCCTCGAAGAGCTCTGAAGCCGCTGGGTCGAGCGCGAGGGCCACGTCGGCGCCCGGACGGTAGCCCGCGCGCTCGATCGCTGACAGCAGGATCTCGACGGCCTCCTCGTTGTGGCGCAGGCTGGGCGCGAAGCCCCCCTCGTCGCCCTGGCCGGTGTTCTCGCCCCGCTCGCGCAGCACCGCGCGCAGCGCGTGAAAGCATTCGCTTCCGGCACGCAGTGCGTCGGCGAAGGTCGAGAACCCGAGCGGCGCCAGCATGAACTCCTGGAAGTCGACGCTGGTCTGGGCATGGAGGCCACCGTTGAGCACGTTGAGCAGCGGCACGGGCAGCGTCTGCGCGTCCGCTCCGCCGAGATGCCGGTACAGCGGCACCCCCGCCGCAGCCGCGGCGGCGTTGGCGCAGGCCAGACTGACGCCGAGCAGTGCGTTGGCGCCGAGCCGGCCCTTGTTGGGGGTGCCGTCGAGCGCCACCAACCTCTCGTCAACGGAGCGTTGATCGCCGACGTCGATCCCACCAAGGGCTGGGCTGATCACCTCAACTATGTTTCGCACCGCGATCAGCACACCCTTGCCGCCATACCGCGCCTGGTCGCCGTCACGGAGCTCCACTGCCTCATGGGCGCCGGTGCTCGCGCCGCTGGGAACGCGCGCCACTCCCACCACGCCGCCGGAGAGGTGCGCTCGGACCTCCAGCGTGGGGTTGCCGCGCGAGTCCAGCACTTCGAGCGCATCGAGGTCGACGAGTGTGGCCGTACCCGCGGCGCTTGCGCTCACAACGGCGCGGCTCGGACCACCAGGCTCCGCCCCAGCTTGTCGTGCCAGCCCTGCTTGCGCTGGTCCCATGCCGCGGACACCAACCCGATGAGCGCGATCAGCCCACTCAGCGAACCCACGGTCGGGATCACCCCGAGGACGTCGGGTCCCCAGAAGATCGCTGCCCGCAGGTAGGCGCGTCCGAGGGGCAGCCGGCCGCCGTCCTCCGCGCGCACCACGAATGTGCCCATGGCGCGCTGCCCGAGAGTCCGCCCCTGCCACGCCACGAGTCCACCGAAGTACACCGCGCTGATGACGGCCCCGACCAGCCCGATGAGCAGGAATCGGGTGGACAAGCTGGCGGGGAGCGTCGCCGCCGTGTGGCCCGCCGCGGGTGGATGGTCTCGGTAGAAC
>JALZAG010000147.1 GCA_030948445.1 Candidatus Dormiibacterota bacterium | reverse complement strand
GCATGAACTGCTCGGGGTAGCCCCACATGCCGTGCTCGCTGATGTCGAGGCCGTCGATCTCGTGGCGGTCGCTGACACGCAAACCAACGGTCTTCTTGATGATCCAGAAGAGCGTGAAGCTGATGGCGAAGACGGTGACGAAGGCGGCCCCCACCGCCGCACCCTGAGCGCCGAGCTGCTTGAGACTGCCGGTGTAGAAAAGGCCACCCTGACCGACGCCGTTGAAGCTCGCCAGCTCCGGGTCGGTGAACAACCCGCACGACAGCGTGCCCCAGATGCCTGCCAGACCATGGGCGCTGAGCGCGCCGACCGGGTCGTCGATCCACTTGTCGATGGCGATGACACCGAACACCACGATCACGCCCGCGACCGCGCCGACGATGATCGCCGCCCACGGCTGCACGTACCCGCTCGGGGCGGTGATGGCGACCAGCCCCGCGATGGCGCCGTTGCCGATCATGCCGACGTCCAATGCCTTCTGCAGCCGGTAGATGGTAGCCATCGCCGCCAGGGCGCCCGCCGCGGCGGCCAGGTTGGTGGTGATGACGACGTCGGCGAAGTGCAGGTTGGTGGCGTTGAGCGTGGAGCCCGGGTTGAAGCCGAACCACCCGAACCAGAGGATGATCACGCCGAGCTGGGCGAGGGGCATGTTGTGGCCCGGTATGGCGTTTGGCTTGCCGTCACGCGAGTACTTGCCGATGCGCGGGCCGAGCAACAGCAGTCCCGCGAAACCCGCGGTGGCACCGGTGAGGTGGACCACTGTCGAGCCCGCGAAGTCCTGTGCTCCCAGGGACGTCATCAGCCAGCCACCGCCGAACAGCCAGTGGCTGATCAGCGGGTAGATGAAACCGGCGAAGGGGATCGCGAAGAGGACGTAGACGATGAACTTGGTGCGCTCCAGCATGGTGCCCCACACGATTGCCAGCGACACCGCGCAGAAGACGAACTCGAAGAAGAACTTTGCGGCCGCCGGCGCAGTGGACAGGCTGAGCGCGGGCAGGTCCATGGCGGAGCCGGGATGGAACGATGGCGCGAAGCCGGTGACCCCGATCAGGCTGTTGGTGAAGCCGGTGGCTGCACCGAATGCGAAGGCGAAGCCGCACACCCAGTAGACGATCGAGCTGATGCTGAGGTTGACGATGACCTTGGCGACCACCGTGCCCACATTCTTCATGCGCGTGAAGCCGACCTCGAGCATGGCGAAGCCGGCCTGCATGAAGAGGACCAGGAGCGCTGCGACAACGACCCACACCGTGTCAGCCGCGACGCCGGCCATCGAGCTCGCGGTTGTATCGGCTGCATGGGCCGTCAGCGGGAGCGCTCCCAGGACGGCGGCGCCGGCGATCGCGATGCGTATGCGGGTTCGTCGGGACAACGGCGTACTCCTCTGGGGCTGGTCGTGTCGCCCAAAGAGTAGGAAGCTGCCGCGGGCACCTTCGATGTACGCCTCAGCCCAAAATCAGCGCGTCCCGTTTGTGCGCACGGCCCAAATCCCGCCAGGGAATCAACGACGGGCGGCGGGCGAACTCGGAACCACGGTGGGCAGCACCTCACGGATCCGCAGGCAGAGATGCAGGTTCAGCCGCGTGCTGGGATCATCGAGGCGGAGCCCAGCGATCTCCTCGATGCGACGCAGGCGGTACAGCACGGTGTTGCGGTGCAGGTGCAGGCGCTGTGCGGTATCGGTTGGTGAACCGTGGCAGCTGAAGAATGCGTCGAGCGTCTCCATGAGCCCGGAGCCGGTGCGGTCGTCGTACGCGATCACCGCACCCGCGCTTTCGCGGTAGAAGTCCTCGAGCTCGCAGTGCTGTGTCATTGCGACCAGAAGGCGGTGCAGGCCCAGGTCAGCGAACGCTGCGACGGCCCGCGGCGACTGCAGCCGCTCGCTGATCCGCAGCGCGTGCTCCGCCTCGCGGTGCGACTGGCGGACTCCCTGCGGTCCGCTCCGCGAGCGACCCACCCCAACGATCACCTCGTCGCGCAGCGCTGCTGCACAGTCAGCGCGCAGGGTCACCGCGACCGCCAGCGCCCGTCCATCCGCGTCGCCCCCATCGGGGATCACCACGCACACCGTTCCCTCGTGGGCGGTGAGCAACCCACCCGGCGCGCTGCGCGCCACGCAACGCCGCGCCGCCACCGTCAGAGTGTCCAGGGCGGAGGCGCCCGTGCTGCGGCCCCGCACAACCACCACGCTGAACGGCTCGCCCACGTCCAGGCCGAGACGGTGGGCGCGCTCGGCGGCTCCCGCGTCCGAGCCATACGAGCCCTCAATCAGCGCCGCGACGAGCTCGCCCTCCACGTCGTCCCGGGCGCGCAGCACCGCGCGTTCGCGGTCGAGCTCGATGGCGCACGCGGATGCACCGCGAGCCACCGCGACACGCTCGAGCTGGCCGAGCTGGTGCTCCTCGCCGATGAGCGACACAAACCCGTGCACGCCATCGCGCCCCGGGATGGGCGCCACCAGGCGGGTGCGTCCGCGCGGCAGGCTGAACTCGTTGACCGGCGGGTCCGCGGCCGGCACTGTCTGTCCGGCGACCCAGCGAAGGAGCTCCTCGCCGTTGGCGAGCGCATCGCGCACGCTCGAGGGGACCTCGCCGATCACGCTGCGCAGCTTGCCGGCGGCGTCGTTCCAGGCCACCACCCGCCCGGTGACCTCGCCGAGACGGGCGACGATGGCGTCCGTTCCGGAGCCGGACAGGGCGAGCTGCATCAACTCCATCTGCAGCAGCTGCGCCTGCTCGTGGAGGACAGTGCGTTGCTCGACGATGTAGCGCACCACCGCCTGCTGGATCTCGCTGACGTGCGCGCCATCCGGGAGTCGCAGCAGGGGCATCAGCCGCCGCTCCGCCACACCGAGACTTCCCGGTGAGGCGTCGCCGACCACGGCGATGGCGACGCCGCCCTTCTCAGCGAGGGTGTTCATAACATCGGCGAGGTCGAGACGCTCGTCGAGCAGCTTGATCGACGCCACGGGGACCAGCGCGATCTCCCCACCCTTGATCGCCTCGAACGCCGGGGGCCGAGTACGCAACGTCGTCGCCCAGTCCACTCGTCGTTCCAGGCCTGCGCCGCCGCCGAGAAGCTCGGTGCCGTCAGGCAGCGCGCCCCGCCAGACGTCGCGGACGGTGATCAGCGCGTTCTCCATCACGCGACCGCCGCTGACGCGCCTGCCGGTGCGGTGATCATGCCCGCTCCAGGTAGCGCTCCAGCTCCCACCCGGTGACCTGGCCGCGGTACTCCCGCCACTCGGCGCGCTTGGCGTCCAGGAAGCGGTCCGCGAGGTTATCGCCAAGTGCGTCACGGACGACGTCGTCCCCGGCACAGGCGTCGACCGCGTCCTTGAGGTTGTCGGGGAGCACTCCCACGTTGCGACGCTCGAGCTCCACCTCGTCGAACCCGAACAACGCCTCCTCGACCGGCGGAGGTAGCGGCAGGCGTCGCTCGATGCCGTCGAGCCCGCAGCGCAGCATCACGGCGAACGCCAGGTACGGGTTGCACGACGGGTCGGGACTGCGCAGCTCGACGCGCGCGGCTTCCGGACGTGAGACGTGGGGAACCCGGATCAGGGCACCGCGGTTGGTGCGAGCCCAGGACAGGAAGATGGGCGCCTCGAGCCCGCGCACCAGCCGCTTGTAGGAATTCACCAGCGGAGCCAGCACCAGGCACATCCCGGCGGCGTGGTGCAGCTGGCCGGCGATGAAGTGCTTGGCGACGTCGCTGAGGCCATAGTCATCCGCACCGGCGAACGCATTGCCGGCGCCGATGCGCGCCAGGCTCTGGTGCACGTGCATCCCACTACCCGGCTGGTCGTTGAACGGCTTGGGCATGAAGCTGGCGATCACGCCGGCTTGTTGCGCCACCGCCTGCAGGGCGAGCCGGAAGGTCACGATGGCATCCGCCGCAGCGAGCACGTCGGAGACGCCGAGATCCACCTCGTGCTGGCCCGGTGCCACTTCGTGGTGGGCGCTGTTGATCTCCACCCCCACCGCGCTCGCGGCCGCCAGCATCGCCTGGCGCAGGTCGGTCGCCCCACCGCCGGTGACGTCGAAGTAGCCGGCGGTGTCGTCGGTTCGCGCGTGGGGAACACCGTCCGCGTCGCGCTGGAGCAGGAAGAACTCGATCTCCGGCCCGACGCGGTACTCGTACCCCAGGGCGTTGGCGTGGGCAACGGCCCGCTGGAGCGCGCCGCGCGGGTCGCCGGAGTAGGGCTCGCCGTCCGGCGTCCTCGCCCAGCAGATCAAGCGGGCCGTCGGCTCCGCGGTCCAGGGCAGCACCTGCAGCGTCGCCGAATCCGGGACCAGGTACATGTCGCTCTCAGCCGTGCGGGTGAACCCCTCGACCGAGCTGCCGTCGAACCACACGCCGCGGGCGAGGGCAGCCTCCAGCCCGCCGGCCGGGATGGTCACCGTCTTGACGGTGCCGAGCACGTCACTGAACTGGAGATGGACCTGGCGAACCCCCCCGTCCGCGATCCGAGCCAGGATTTCGCCAGGGCCCGCCTCTCCCACCGCCGCTGCCCGAGTTGTCATGGCGGAACTCCTAGGCATGATGCACAAGGCAAATCCTCGTTCCAGGCGGATCCTACCAGTTCACCCCTCCGCTATCGACGAGTTGGGCCGGCTCCTTGTGCGCGGTGTCTGAGCTGGCGTCCGTGGTGGCCATCTCGGCCCTGCCGCGGCGCATCGGTGCCAGCCAATGAGTTCAGGAGCTACCGCCGAGCGGGATCTCGCGCGTCCTGCATATCTCGGCGAACACGGCCGCGCTGGGCTTCGCGGTTCGCTCCAGGCTGGCGCGATCGACAATCATCAGCCCGAACTTCTTCGAGTAGCCCTCGGCCCACTCGAAGTTGTCCATCGCTGTCCAATGCAGGTAAGCACGTACGTCGGCACCGCTCACGATCGCGTCGCAGACGGCGGCGAGATGGTCGACGATGAACTGTGGGCGCAGCTCATCATGCTCGTCGGCGACGCCGTTCTCGCAGATGAGGATGGGCAAACGAAACTCGCGCCAGAGGGTCTCGATGGCGCGCCGCAGGGCATCCGGGTCGATCGTCCAACCGAAGGCGGACAGCGGCAGGCCAGCGGGCACAACGTTCTCCGCGAACAGCTCGCGCGGCCGGCGACGGTTAAACCGCACCCGTTCCTCGCAGTAGAAGTTGAGGCCCAGGTAGTCGAGCGAGTTGCGCAGCCCCGGAACGGACGCACCGAGGCCCACCGGTGGCAGGAGCCGCCCCGTGGTGCAGGCGCGCAGGAACCACCGGTTGAAGATGGCGTTGGGCAGGACCGCAACCGTGCGGTGCACCGGTGAGCGCGGGTCGAGCGGCCGCAGCGGACGCTCGTGGTGAGCGACCGCGACGTCTGCGTTCCAACCGTGTGCATCCGCAACCGCATGGAGAGCGGTGTACGCGGCCGCGTGCATGCGCGCCATACCGGCCATCGCGCGCATGAAGCCCCGCATCGAGGGCTGCAGCGGCGGCCACTCGCCGTACAGGTACCCGAACACCGCGAGCACGCCCGGTTCGTTGAGCGTGATCC
>JALZAG010000028.1 GCA_030948445.1 Candidatus Dormiibacterota bacterium | reverse complement strand
GGCGCGGGCCCCTTGACTTTTCGGGAACGCATGCTACTAATAGTAACTGTTACTCACGGTAACGCCTAATCGGAGGAGGTGACATGCCCGCCACAGCAGCCCCGCACCTGGTCATCGGCGCCGGCTACGCCGGCCTCGGTGTCGCCCGCGCGCTGCGCGCCGACGGCTTCGATGTCGAGGTCGTGGAGCGCAACGACGAGGTCGGCGGCAACTGGCTCAACGGCGTGTACGACTCCACGCACATCATCAGTTCGCGCGACACCACGGGATACGCCGAGTTCCCCATGCCGCGCAGCTACCCCGATTTCCCGAGCCGCGAGCAGATGCTCGCCTACCTGCGCTCATACGCCGAGGCCTTCTCGATCCGCGAGCTGATTCGCTTTCGGACCGAGGTGACCCGCGTGGTGCCCGTCGATCGCGACGGCGTGGCCGGCTGGGACGCCACCGTGACGCTGCCCGACGGCACCAGCGTCACGCGCCGCTATGCGGGCGTGGCGGTGTGCAATGGGCACCACTGGGACCGCCGCATCCCCGCCCGGCCGGGCACGTTCAGCGGCGTGCAGCTCCATTCGAAGGACTACCACAACCCCTCCGACTTCGAGGGGTCGCGAGTGCTGGTGGTCGGCGCCGGCAACTCCGGGTGCGACATCGCAGTGGAGGCTTCGCGGACCTTCGGGCAGGCGCTGATCTCCATGCGCCGGGGGTATCACTTCCTGCCGAAGACCGTCCTCGGCATCCCCGCCGCCGAGCTGGACCGCCCCTGGTTGCCACTCTTTGCCCAGCGCGCCTTCCTGCGGAGCATGGTTCGAGTCATTCATGGCAGTAACGGACGTTACGGAATTCCCGCGCCCGACCACCGCCTGTTCTCACGTCACCCGGTGGTCAACGGCGAGATGTTGCATGCGCTCCGTCATGGGCGCGTCCAGTACCGCCCCGACATCGAGCGATTCGAGGGCGACACAGTTGTCTTCGTCGACGGGCAGCGCGACAAGGTGGACACCATCGTGTGGGCCACAGGCTTCGCGGTGAGCTTCCCATTTCTCGACCGCGAGCTCTTCGAGTGGGAGCACGGCATTCCCAAGCGCGTCTTCGGGATGCTGCCACCGGCGGCGGCGAACCTCTACGTCTTCGGTGTGCTGCAGCCGCGAGGGGGCGCCGGCCCTCTGATCAGTCGCGGGTCCGAGCTGCTCGCCCGGCTGGCGCGCATCCAGTCGCGGGTCGACCACCCCATCGCGTTGGACCTCGCTCGCATTCGTCGCGCGGACGCGCGTCATCTTGTGGGGGTCAGCGAGATGATGCGCGAGATCGCCGTCGCCCACCGCATCCTCGACGTGTACAGCTGGCGGCAGCGGCGTCAGGCCAACGACTCGCGTGCACGGCGCGTGCAGCAGCCGGTGGCCGAGGTCGCCAGCGCCCCGGAGCGGGTGGCGTGAGCGACCGGGCGCTGCGAGGCCGGCGCGTCCTGGTCACCGGTGCGGCGGGGGCTCTCGGCGGCGCGACGGTCGCGGCCCTGAGGACCCGCGGCGCAAACGTCGCCGGCCTCGACGTGTCCGGCGAGGGGATGATCGCATGCGACGTCCGCGACGCCGACAGCGTCGTCGCGGCTGTCGCGCACGCGCGCACCACGATGGGCGGCATCGACGCCGTGGTGCACTTCGCCGGGATCGGAATGCCGACGAGCGCCGGGAGTGCACCCGACGACGGTGTGTTGCGCACCGTCGACGTCAACCTACTCGGGCCGTGGCGGGTCACCGCCGCCTGCATCGACGACCTGGTGGCAGAGCGTGGCCGCCTCGTCTTCGTGGCGTCGCAGCTTGCGTACGCCACCATCCCCTTCGCTGCGGCGTACACCGTTTCCAAGAGAGGCCTGACCGCGTACGCCGACAGCGTGAGGACGGAGTACGGCACCCACGTGGGCGTCACCACTGTCTACCCCGGGTACATCCGCACCCCGATCCACGACGCCAGCATCGCGGCCGGCCTGTCCCTGGAATCCGCCACCCGCGCGCAGTCGCGGGACGATGTTGTGGCCACGGTATTGCGCGCGCTCACCGCGGCGCGCGCTCCCCGCGACCTCGCCTGCACGGCCCTGGGCCGGTTCGAACTCTCCGCCTCGCGGCACCTGCCGCGCATCGTCGACGCGGTCGTGCGCACGCGGCTGCGCCGCGACCTGGCCCTGGGGCGGCACAGCGCCGCTCCCTTGGCGGCGGCGATGCGCGGCCGCCTCGGTTTTCCTGATACCGCTCGCACCGCCGTCACTGAGGAGAGAATCGCATGAGCACCATGCTCGCCCAACCCGATCGCGAGGCGATCGCCCAACGCCTGCTGCGCGCCTCGGTGCAGAAGTCCTTCGATCCAGAGGTGGACGTCGACTGGGAGCAGCCGCAGGTCGAGGACATGTTCTACATGCCCGAGCACCGCGTCAGCCTGTACGGCACCCCGCTGTGGGACCGGATGAGTCACCGCCAGCGAGTCGACCTTTCACGCCACGAGATCGCCAGCACAGCGAGCGTCGGCGTCTGGTTCGAGCTGATCCTCCTGCAACTGCTGGCCCGGCACATCTACGACCTGCCCGCGACCAGCGACCACGTGCGCTATGCGCTGGTCGAGATCGGCGATGAGTGTCGCCACTCGGTGATGTTCTCGCGCATGATCGAGAGACTCGGCTGTCCCGCGTATGGCCCGGGCCCCCTCGCCCACAACCTCGGGCGCATTCTCAAGAGCACTGCGGCGGGCCCCGAGGTCTTCGCGGCGATCCTCATCGCCGAGGAGATCCTTGACGCCTTCCAGCGAGAGCTGATGATCGATGAGAGCGTCCAGCCGCTGGTCCGGCGCGTCTCGCAGATACATGTGATCGAGGAGGCTCGCCACATGCGCTACGCGCACGAGGAGCTGCAGCGCCAGATGGTCACGGCCAAGCCCGCGGGCCGAACGCTGGCTCGCTGGGTGGTGGCCCGCTCCGCCTGGGTGATCAGCAGGCGGTTGGTGCACCCCGACGCGTACGCCGCCGTGGGCCTCGACCCGGTGGAGGCCCACCGTGTGGCGATGGGCAGCGAGGTGCGTCGCGAGTCGATGCGCTGGGCGGCCTCGAAGCTGGTGCGCTTCTTTGCGGCCAACGACCTGCTGGGGGGACCAGGGCTCCTGCTGTGGCGGAGGAGTGGGCTGATCGCCTGACCGAGGGATCAGCCGGCGCGCTCACCGGTCGTGTCACGCAACTCCACGGCCAGAGGCCAGTTCAGCGTGAAGCACGTCCCCTCTCCCGGCGTGCTGGTGACCGAGACGTCGGCGTCGTGCGCCTCGCTGAGACGCCGAACCAGCGCCAGACCCATGCCCATGCCCCCGTAGCGGCGCGTGCGCGACCCGTCCACCTGGCGAAGGTGGTCGAAGACGGTGGGAAGCTCACGCTCGTCGATGCCGATGCCGTCGTCTCTCACATCGATCCGGCAGTGCGACCCGGTCTGCCGAGTCACCACGGTGACCCGCCCGCCGGCCGGTGTGAACTTGATGGCGTTGTCGAGCAGGGCGCGCATCACCTGCTCGAACCTCTCCCGGTCCGCGACGATGAAGGTCCCCGGCGCGAGGGTGAGAGTGAGCTCAACGGGCAGCCCATCCTTGAAGTTCTCGCGCAGCTGCGCTGCGGTCGCGTTGATCGCGTCCGTCACATCCACGTGTTCGGTGCGCAGGGTCACCGCCTCGGAGTTGAGCAGCGAGAACACCACGATGTTCTCGACGATGTCGCCGAGCAGGCGAGCGGAGATCTCCATGTCACGCACCAGCTCGAGCTTGGTGGGCTCGTCGAGTTGCTGCCATGCCGCGGTGATCAGCTCGATCTCGCCCTTGATGGCGAGCACCGGCGTGCGCAACTCGTGTTGCGTGGTGGTGAGGAAGTTGGTCTTGGCGACGTCGAGATCGCGCAGCCTCTGCACGGTCTCACGCTCCTGCTCGAAGAGTCGCGTGTTCTCCGTGGCCACGCTGGCATTGTTGGCGAGAGCGGCCAACGCCCTCTCGTCACTGTCAGAGAGTGCGTCGAACGACCAGACGGCGAGGGCCCCGACCACCTCCGCGTGGTACATCATCGGCACCGCGAGCAAGCCTGGGGTGTTGTCGTCCGCAGGGCGGCGCACGTGCTCACCGCGCGCAAGTCTCTCGACCTCGGCAGTGTCGAAGGCGGCCAGCGCGCTCTGTGACGCCCCAGCGGCCGCCTCCAGCGAGCCGTCATCGATGGTGAACAACGCAGCTCGAGCCTCGCCACCCCCGATGGCCGACGCTGCGGCAAGCACGCTCTGGTGCAGCGCCTCGACTCCCTCCCCGGTGGCGGTCAGGGCGTGGGACACGCTCTCGAGCCGTCCGATGGAGCTGTCGAGATGCCCGATGTACCCGGCGATCTGCGCACGCATCTGGTTGACGCTCTTGGCCAGGCGGCCGAGCTCATCGTCCCCGGTCACGGGGATGTCGGAGCTGAGGTCGCCGCCCGCAATCCGGCGCACGCCCCGTTCCAGGCGGGCGATCGGCCGGACCACGAACCGCGATGCGAACCCGGCGATGATGAGGAACACGAGCACGATCGCGGTGACACCGATGAGAACAATGGTGCGCTCGTCGGCCCCCGTCTGCCCTGCAAACACCGCCGTCGGAACCTCGACGCCGAGGTAGCCGGGGATGCTCCCGTCGGGAGCGGTGACCGCCAGGTACGAGGTGGCGACGCTGCCCGTCCCCACAGCCGTGTACTCGGCGCTGAAAGAGTTCGGATGCTGTGCGAGAGGCGGTGTCCAGCGTGGGTCCATGGCGACCTGCGTCAGTACGTAGCTGTGGTTGGGGTCGAATCGGAACAGGCGCGGGGAGCTCCCCGTGGTGATCAGCGACGGGGTGTACAGGAGCGCGGAGCCAAAGCGCGCGAACTGGGCCTGCAATGTGGTGCTGCACACAACCACGCCGATGAATTGGTGGGCGCTGTCCCTGACGTCGACGGCCGCATCGAAGGCGGGCAGCGTGCCGCCGATGAGCTCGACTCCTTCGTACCCCGCCGGGCAGGAGCTCTTACGGCTGGCGCTTGCGGCGGCTGCGCACTCTGCGCGCTGGCCCTCAGCGAGCGCCAAGCCGACCGAGGGCGTGTTGTCGGCAAGGTGCGCCACGTCGTTCGACTCACATGCGCTCACCGCCACGCCGGCCCCGCACTCGTCCGTGTAGATGAGGGTGCCAGCGCTGTCCATGACGGCCACGCGGCTGCTCGGCGATGAGGTACCGCCCAGGCCGGAGTTGAAGAGCGTTGTCACCGCGGCCGCGCGCGCGGTGCTGTCGGAGATGGCCAGGGCCTTCTGCAGCGACGCGACGCGGGCCAACGTGCTGGCCGCGAACTGGGTCTGCGGCTCAGTGACGTGGACGAGCAGTTGGTAGCCGGTTGCCGAGCGGTTGGTCGCCTCGGACTGGACGGCCTGGTCGGTCTGGAGCGCACGGCTGACCAGCAGGAAACCGGACACCGTGGCAACGAGTGCCACGGTGAGCACCAGGCCACCGATCAGCAGTCGGGCTGTCAGAGTGTTCCGCCACCCCTGGCCAGTTCCCGCCATGACCGCACCCGCCGTGCGGGTCAGTCCTCCGCGGAGACGAGCCGGCGGCGGAGGGCCATGCGCGCGATCACCGCGAGCGCAAGAACGTCAACCGCCAGCAGAAGTGGCCAGATGAACAGGCCGCTCCCGAAGCTGATTCCACTCAGAGGCCCGAGGCTCTCGACGGGGAGCACGCGTGCGGCCTCCGCGGCGGCCACCGCCTGGGCGGAGAACGGCGCGGGGTCGGAGCTGTCGACCACGACCTTGGCCGTGGGGGCGACCGCAGGCTTTTGCGTCTCGGCGGGGTGCGAGGTCGTGGCGTGGTGCTGGACTGGGTTGGCATGCGGCACGGGCTTGGCGGCGGACGCTTTCGGCTGGGGCTTCGGAGCCGTGGCCTTGAGCTTCTCCAGCTCGGCCTTCAGCTTGGCGAAGTCGGCCGCTGCGCCGTTGCTGCTGCCTTTGCCGTCGCCACTGCCCTGCCCGTCGCCGTTGCCGTTCCCCTGACCCTTCCCGTCACCGCTGCCGTTGTCGTGAGAGGTGAGCACCGCGGCCGTGGCCGATCCGGTGTGGCCCACCACGGCGGCGGTGACCATTGCGCCGGTGGAGGCGAGGCCAAGCAGGCAGGCGGCGGCAGCGGCGGCGCCGCGCAAGCACAATCCCCGGAGTCCGCGAGAGGGCATGGGGTCACCCTAGGGCCGCTTCGCTCGCGCGGGTCAGAGGAGGCGTTCGCAAACCGGATACGGCTGTGTATCGACGGGGCTGATCGAGCCGCCCCGTCTGCGCCCACCGCCTCGTACTCTTAGGCCATGTCGACGCGGATGCGACGGAGCGAGCTCGACCTGTCCAGGCGGCGGGGCATCGGGGCGCGGCTGCGCCGCTGGACCATCCCAACGATCGGTGCGGTGACCCCCGTCGGCCTGATCGTCGTCAACATCGCTGCCTTCATCGTGCACCACCTGGCGGAGTTCCGCCTCGGGATCAGCGTGCTCGCCTTCGTCAGTGGCGTGATGCTCAACGCCTGGACCGCGCTGAAGATCTATCGGATCGCCAAGGGTCGCTTCCCGCACTTCGGACCGCTGGAAGAGAGCAACCAGGAGGTGGTGCTCATGGTGGGGATGGCGCTGATCATCGCCATCTCCTTCGTCGAAGCACTGTTCTGCTACAACGGTTTGAGCAACGAGGCGAACCTACCCAACTCGCCGACCTTCATCCTCGGCGTGGTCGCGATTGCCATCCCCATCCTGCTCCAGGGCCTGTTCGCGCGGCTTCTCGGGGAGCGCACCGACCCCACCGATGAGCGCTTCGATGGCTACCCCCTGCCCCCGCCGGTGGCCCCCGGCGAGACCTGGAGGCCCTAGTGACCACGGCACAGCTGGTCCTGCACCACGCTCTGCTGCTTCGCGCCGGTGGCGGCCAGGGCTTCAGCGGCGGCGGCGGCTTCGGAGGGGGAGGGGGTTACAGCAGCGGCGGCTACTACGGGGGCGGTGGTTACTACGGCGGCGGGGGGCTCGGGTCGCTGGGACTGCTGTCACTGCTGTTCTTCGGCGGCGGTCCCATCTTCTTCATCTTCCTGTTGCTGTCGGCGTTCAACGCCTGGCGGCGCATGTCGTACCGCAGCGGACGGGGCGTACCTTCGACGGGATCGTCGGGCTACCAACCCTCGTATGGCGAGGACAGGCCGATGGGTGTTCCCTCCGGTTTCGGGGTGGGCCAGCAGGGGCCCTCGGCCACCGACACGGTGGCGGCCGGGCTCGACGCCATTCGTGCACACGACCCTCAGTTCGACGACACCGAGTTCATCAACCAGGCCCAGCGTGAGTTCTTCATCGTCGAGAAGGCCTGGAGCGACTGCAAGCCCGAGGAAAGCCGCCGCGTCATGTCGGACACACTGTGGGACCAGCACCGCGGCCAGATCGAACAGTACGTCGCCAAGGGTCAGCGCAACGTGCTCGACAACCTTGCCCTTGCCGGTGCCACGATCATCAGCGCGGGAAGCGACGCCCGCCGCGACCACATCCAGCTGCGCATGCACGCCGCGTGCGCCGACTATGACGTCGACGTCGCCTCCAACAAGATCGTGCGCGGTGACCACACCGTGCGCGAGTGGTACGAGGACTGGTTGTTCGAGCGCTCCTCGAAAGCCGTCACCAGACCCGATGGTGGCACCATGGCGCAGCACTGTCCCAACTGCGGCGCGCCGCTGGACGTCGACCTGAGCGGCGTGTGTTCCTACTGCAAGGCGCCGGTCATGAGCGGGGACTACGACTGGGTGCTGGCCCGCATCGACCAAGTCTGAGGGGCCCCGATTCGCGTTCGCTCATTGAAACCGTCAGCGCAGGCGAATTCACTTCGCCGGAGCTGACACCGCTTGATGGGGGGTTCCCGAGGGGGGAACGCAGTTCCCCCTTCGCTATTGTTCTTTGTCTGCCTCCGCGGCGGCTCGGGTCTGCAGCTCTTTGACGACATTGGCGTCCGCGAGCGTGGTGGTGTCGCCGAGGTTGCGATGCTCGGAGATGTCGCGCAGCAGGCGGCGCATGATTTTTCCGCTGCGCGTCTTGGGCAGCTCTGGGGTGAAGGTGATCCACTTCGGCTTGGCGATCGCCCCGATCAGCTTGCCGACGTGCTCGCGGAGCTCAGCGGCGAGCTCCGTGCTCTCCTCGAACCCACCGCGCAGAGTGACAAACGCCGCGACGGCCTGGCCGGTCTGCTCATCTGCCTTGGCGGTCACCGCCGCCTCAGCGACCTTGGGGTGGTCCACCAGTGCGGACTCGACCTCGGTGGTGCTGATGCGGTGGCCGCTGACATTCATAACGTCGTCGACCCGCCCCATGAACCAGAAGTACCCCTCCTCGTCGATGCGCGCTCCGTCGCCGGCGAAGTAGCGGTCGCCGTACTTCTTCCAGTAGGTGTCCTGGTAGCGCTCGTCGTCGCCCCAGATGCCGCGCAGCATCCCCGGCCACGGCCTGGTCAGCACCACATAACCGCCCCCGCCCAGGGGCACGTCCTTGCCCTGCTCGTCGACGACGGATGCACCAATCCCAGGTAATGGCCGGGTGGCAGAACCGGGCTTCAGGGTGGTCACCCCGGGCAGCGGGGCGATCATGATCCCGCCGGTCTCCGTCTGCCACCAGGTGTCGACGACTGGGATCCGACCGCCGCCGATCATCTCGCGGTACCAGATCCACGCCTCCGGGTTGATCGGCTCGCCGACAGTGCCGAGCACGCGCAACGACGAGAGATCGTGCTTGTCAGGAAATTCACGGCCCCACTTCATGAAGGTGCGGATCGCGGTGGGCGCGCAGTAGAGAACGCTGACGCCGTACTTCTCGATCGTCGCCCACCAGCGGTCCTTGTCAGGGAAGTCCGGGGTGCCCTCGTACATCACCGAGGTGACGCCGTTGCCCAGCGGCCCATACACGATGTAGCTGTGCCCGGTCACCCAGCCGATGTCGGCTGCGCACCAGAAGACAGTGTCGGGGTGGATGTCGAAGACCAGGTCGTGCGTGTACATCGTCTGCAACAGGTAGCCCGCAGTGGTGTGCTTGATGCCCTTGGGTTTGGCGGTCGTCCCCGAGGTGTAGAGAGTGAAGAGCAGGTCCTCGCTGTCCATCGCCTCGGGTTCGCATGTGACCGGCTGGTCGCTGACGAGGTCGTGGTACCAGTGGTCGCGCCCCTGCGTCATGGGCACCTCGTTGCCCGTCCTGCGCACCACCACCACGGTGCGGATGGTCTCCGTCTTGGTGAGCGCCTCGTCGACGTTGATCTTCAAAGGGACGGTGCTGCCGCGCCGCCATGCCTCGTCCTGCGTGATCAGGCACACCGACCCCGAGTCGTTCATGCGGTCCGCCACCGCGTCGGCGGAGAAGCCGCCGAACACCACCGAGTGGGCAGCGCCGATGCGCGCGCACGCCAGCATCGCCACCGGCAGCTCGGGAACCATGCCCATGTAGATTCCCACGCGGTCGCCGCGCTTGACTCCGAGCCCGCGCAGCGCGTTGGCGAACCGGCACACCTGCTCGAGGAGCTCGGCGTAGGTGATGCTGCGGGTGTCACCGGGCTCGCCCTCCCACAGGTAGGCGACCTTGTCACCGCGACCGGCCTGCACGTGCCTGTCGAGGCACTGGTAGCTGGCGTTGAGTGTGCCGCCGACGAACCAGCGCGCGAAGGGCAGGTTCCATTCCAGGATCGTGTCCCATGGGCGCGAGAAGCTCAGGTACTTCTCAGCCTGCTTGGCCCAGAAGGCCTCCGGGTCCGCGTCGGCGTCACGCCACAGACTGTCGTCGCGAACGTTCGCCTGGGCAGTGAACTCTGGGCTCGGCGGGAATGTGCGCCCCTCCTTGAGAAGGGCGTCGATGGTGGAATCTGAAGCCGTCTGCGCCATCAGGTTGGTCTCCTTCGCGCGTTGGCCACGCACTGGTCGCACGTCCGCGTGCTGGTGTCAGGTGGGCAGCACGCGCCTCTTGAAGTTGGCGTTGGTGACATCGGCGAACGATGCGTAGATGGCGGCAACCGCGGTGGCGATGCCGAGGTAGCCTCCGATGTTGTGGATGGTGGTGCTCGCGGCATAGTCGCCAATCGCGAGAGCCACGAACGTGAGCGTCAGCAGCAGGAAGACCGCCTGCACCGCCCGAGCTCCGGCGAGTGAGGCCAGGAACATGTAGGCGGTGAAGATGCCCCACGCAAGCAGATAGGTGGCGACGAAGGTGCTGATGTCGGTGGCGGTCGCACCCTTCATTTGCGGGATGAAGACCACAACCAGCAGGTAGAAGCTGAACCAGAAGGCGCCGTAGGCGGTGAAGGCCGTCGCCGCGAACGTGTTGCCGCGCCGGAACGCCCACATTCCAGCGAGCAGCTGAGCCGCGCCGCCGAATGTGAGGGCCAGCGCCATCACTCCCACGGTCACGGTGGCATGCAGGATGCCGGCATTGATCAGCGACAGCAGCAGCGTGGTGATCCCGAAGCCCGCGAGCCCGAGCGGGGCCGGGTCGGCGATCAGCGGTGCTGCGTTCTCGGGTGTCCTCAGCGCCGTGTCTTCGAATGCTCGCGCCATGTGCCGCCTCCTCCATCGTGACGCCCACGCCGGGAAGCGCGCGGCGCCGGGATTCCCCGACC
>JALZAG010000143.1 GCA_030948445.1 Candidatus Dormiibacterota bacterium | reverse complement strand
CGAGTCCGAGCGCGCCCCGGAGGAGGCTCCACCCGTTTCCGCATGAGGAGTGCGAGGGCCCGTCACTGCGGCGGGCCCTCGCGGTCTCTTGGCTACCGTTTCGTTGCAGGAACGTCGGAGGCGCGGGCTTAAGCTGCCCCCGTGCACGCGCTTAGCGATGTCGTCATCGCCGGCCACCCCATCAACACCATCTTTCTCAGCGCCGTGCTCGCCTTCCTGCTGGCGTGGATCGTCGTCTACCTCGTCTACAAGATGTTCTTCCACCCCGACTTCGGACTGCCGGTGCGCCGGCGTCTGCTCACCTCGCGCATGACCGTGGAGCGAGACCAGAGGGCGATCGTCCCCCTGTGGTGGTCGGACCTGCAGATCCAGCGCGCGGTCAGTGCGCACTGGAAGAGCAGCCTGCGCTCCACGGTGGGCGCCGGGCCGAGCCGTCGACGCGACGACCAGCCCACCCCCTGACCCAGACGTACGACGCATTCGCCTCGTTCGTACCTGTTCGGATATCCCTGTGACAGACCGGTGGCAGCCGGGTAAATGGAATCGCTGATCGCTCCCACCGGTGGCACCATCAGCAGTGCCCGGGGGAGGCGGCCTGGGGCATTCGGGGAGGGGTCAGAACCGATCCAGGAGGACCCCCGTGCCCAGGGTGCTATGCGCCGACGACGATCGCCTGATCCGCGGCTTCATGAGCGACGCGCTCAGCGTGGGCGGGTACGACGTGGTGGTGGCCTCGGACGGGGCGGACGCCATCCGGCGGCTCGGCGACTCGGGGCCGTTCGATCTGCTGATCACCGATTACGCGATGCCTCGATGCACCGGGATACAGCTCATCGAGTACGCGCAGCAAACCGATCCGAGCCTGGCGTGCATCATCGTGACCGCCTACCACGACTTGGATCTCTCGATGCGCGCGATGCGCGCCGGCGCCGTCGGCTTCATCCCCAAGCCATTTCGGGCTGAGCACCTCCTGACCGTCGCGGGTCGCGCACTCGAGCGTCGCCAGCTGGCCGCTGACGCGATGCGCCTCAACATGCTGGTGCCGATGCTGGAGCGGTTCACGATGATGCTGGCCAACACGCTCGAGTCCAAGGACTGTGCCACCAACCGCCACGCCGAGCGGCTGGTCGGTCACGCCGAGACTGTCGCTCGCGAGCTCGGTCTCGACGACGACACCAGGTTCTCGATCAGGGTTGGTGCGTGCCTGCACGACATCGGCAAGGTGGGCGTGCCCGAGGCGCTTCTCCGCAAGGCCGGACCGCTGACCGCGAGCGAGCGTGAGCTCATGCAGCTCCATCCGGAGATAGGCGCCCGCATCCTCGAGGACATCGACACGTGGGAGGACGTGCGCCTGATCGTGCGTCATCACCACGAGCACTGGAGCGGCGCGGGCTACCCGCTCGGGTTGACCACTACCGACATCCCGTTGGGGGCGCGCATCGTCAGCGTCGTCGACGCGTTCGACGTCATGACCGAGGGCCGACCGTACGCCGCGGCGCGCTCTGTCGACAACGTCGTGGCCGAACTCCTCGCTCTGCGCGGTGCGCAGTTCGACCCCGACGCGGTGGACGCGTTCGTGGCAACCCTGGACAGGACCGGTGACTACCATGACGTGGTGGACACCGTCTCCGAGCTCGACCTCATCGCCCATCGCGCGGCGGTGCCCTCAATCGAACGGAGCATGGTGGGCGAGGCCGCTCGTTGACCGACGCCCGGCAATGGGGCGTTCAGCGGGAGTACCACGACGCGAGCGGCCGCGTTGTGGCGGCCGGCGCCGACACAGTTGCCGCGGCCCTGCGCTCGTTGGGCGCCGACACCAGGGGGGAACCGCCGCCGGCCGGCGCTGTGTTCCTCCACCCTGGCGACCACGTCGATCGGCCGCTCGAGCTGATTACTGAGGACGGTCGCTCCCTGCGCGTGGAGGGCAGCGTTGGCGCGGAGGTTCCACTCGGTTACCACCGCATCGAGGGTGCGGACGTCGAGCGCACGCTCGTGGTCAGCCCGCGGCGATGCCATCTCCCCGCCGGCCTGCGTCTGGGCGGATGGGCGGTGCAGCTGTATGGGGCCCGCTCCGCCACCAGCTGGGGCATTGGCGACCTGGGCGACCTCCGCACCTTCGGCGACTGGGCCTCAGCGGCCGGCGCCGGCTTCACCCTGCTGAACCCACTCAACGCGGCCGCGCCCGCGCCGCCGATCGAGCCGAGTCCCTACCTGCCCACCAGCCGCCGCTGGCGCAATCCGCTCTTCCTGCGCGTCGAGGACGTGCCTGGTGCGCAGGCGCTGGGAGGCGACCTCGAGAGGATCGCGCGGGCGGGCCACGCGCTCAACGCCGACCGCATCGTCGACCGCGACGCGGTGGCGATTCTCAAGCTCGACGCGCTGACGAGGATCATCCAGGCCAGCCCGCCGGGCGCCGACTTCCTTCGCTGGCGCCGCGCGCACGGGCAGCCGCTGGAGCGTTTCGCCATCTTCTCGGTGATCGCCGAACAGCACGGCGGGGACTTCCACCAGTGGCCGCAGGAGCTGCGCGACCCGGACGGTGCGGGAGTACGAGGACTGGCTCGGCGTTCACGAGCCCGGGTGAAATTCCACGCCTGGATGCAGTGGTTGGTGGACCGACAGCTGGCCATCGCCGCGGCCGCGATCCCGTTGATGACCGACCTGCCGATCGGCGTCGATCCAGGCGGGGCCGATGTCTGGGCGGACCGCGAGCTGTTCGCCACCGAGTTCTCAGTCGGCGCCCCGCCCGACCTCTTCAACACCGCCGGGCAGGACTGGGCGCAACCACCGTGGAACCCCTGGTCGCTGCGTGGCCGCGGCTACCAGCCGCTGATCGACGTGTTCCGGGCCGGGTTCGCCCACGCCATGGGCCTGCGCATCGACCACGTCATGGGGCTGTTCCGGCTCTATTGGATCCCCAGAGGCGGCAGCCCCGCCAACGGGGTCTTCGTGCGCTACGACGCGGACGAGATGCTCGACATCCTTGCGCTCGAGAGTGTGCGCGCCGGGGCGTTGGTGGTCGGCGAGGACCTGGGTACCGTCGAGCCTGTCGTCCGCGAGCAGATGGCCGAGCGGGACATCCTCTCGTACCGCCTGCTCTGGTTCGAGGATGAGGAGCCATCGAGATTCCCAGAGCGCGCCATGAGCGCTGTCAGCACGCACGACCTGCCCACGGTGGCGGGCCTGTGGCGCGGCGCGGACGTCGAGGCGCAGCGCTCGATCGGGATCGAGGTGAACGAGACCGGGACCGCGGAGATCCGCGACCGCCTCGCCCGCGTCGTCGGCGATCGAGACGACCCCCCTGACGTCATCGTCAGCGCGTATGCCGCTCTGGCCGCGTCCCCCTCGATGCTGGTGGTGGCCAGCTTGGAGGACGCTGCCGAGGTGGAAGAGCGACCCAACATGCCCGGTACGACCGGGGAGCGATGGCCCAACTGGTGCCTCTCCCTCCCCCGCTCGCTCGAAGAGGTGCTGTCCTCGCCTCTGGCCCGCCGGCTGGCCGCGATCCTGGGCAGGGAGTAGAGCTCAGCCGGCCCTGCGGTGGGCGGCGTGCTCGAGCGCCGAGCGAAGGTCGTCGCCGAGCATCCGCTCGACGAGCTCGCGCACGCCTGCGCCGGCGCGGCCCTCCATGACGAGGTCGGCGCGCTGCTTGACACTCGCGAGCGCGTTGCCGACTGCGACGCCACAGCCGGCCATGCCCAGCATGACGAGGTCGTTCTCGGCATCACCGACCGCGACTGTGGCCTCGGCTGTCTCGCCGAGCGCTTCGAGCGCGACCGTGAGCCCGGTGGCCTTGTTCACGCTCGCCGGCAGCACCATGACCGAGTGCTTGTTGAAGATGATCTGGAGGTCCAGCTCCATCTCGTGGATGGTGCGCACCACCACGTCCTCATGCGGCTCCCAGGTCGAGAGGATAGCCTTGCCGACCGAGAGCGGCGTGACCCCGTGGGCCTGCAGCGCGGCCACGAATCGGCGCGGCAGAGTGGGCGCCAAGAGGCGCTGCTTACCGGTTGCCGGGTTGTAGATGAGGGCACCGTTCTCGACCACGGCGAGGTCGAAGACATCGAGGTCCTCACAGATGTCGAGGAGCTCGTCGAGCACTCGCCCGGTGACCAGGACCACCCGTCGCCCGCTCTCACGCAGGGAGCGGAGGCTGTCGACAGTCTCCGGCGCCAGGATCCCCTCGGAGGCGACGGTCCCGTCGTAGTCGGCGGCAAGCACACGAAATCGCATATGCACATTCTCCCCCACCGCTCCGGTTACGGGCTCAGCCGTCCCGCTCAGAAGGTGAACGCCACCCGCACCTCGGTGCCACGGCCGCTCTCAGAGCGGACCTCCAGGGTGCCCTTCTCCAGCTGGGCCCGCTCACGCATCGAGATCAGGCCGAGGTTCTTGGTGCCATCCAGCTGGGCCTCGACCGCGGCCACGTCCATCCCCACGCCGTCATCCCGGATCACGGCGGTGACACCGTCGGCCTGGAAGTTGATCAGCACCTCGACATTGCGCGCCTTGGCGTGTTTACGCGCGTTGTTCAGCGCCTCCTGGACGATGCGGAAGATGGTGGGCTCGAACGCGCCCGGCAGGCGGATGTCCTCACCCATGACCCGGATCTGGGCGTTGACCCCAGCCTTGTCCGCGAACTCCTTGATGAACTTGCGCAAAGTGGGCACCAGCCCGAGGTCATCGAGCGACATCGGCCGCAGGTCGAAGATGAGACGGCGTGTGTCCTCGAGCACGGCCCGCACGCCGTCCTTGAAGTCGGCGAGCTCCCTGACCACCAGTTGCGGGTCCCGCTGGATCAGTCGCTCGAGGATCTCCGCCTGAAGCACGAGGTTGGCCATCGATTGGGCCGGCCCGTCGTGCATGTCGCGGGCGATCCTCATTCGCTCCTCCTCGATGATCTGGAAGACCTGGCGCGAGGCGCTGCGCACCCGTGTGCTGTCGGGGTGCGGGGCCACCGCGGCGGCGAGGTCGTCGAGACTGCGGTAGACAGAGCGGAGCACCTCCTGCTCGCTGCGCAGGTCGATCAACCTCGCGCTGGCGTCGCGAAAACGCTCGTCGACGGCGGCGAGGTCGGCTCGGAAGCGCGACAGGCTGCGGAAGCCGTTGTCGAGCTCGTCGGGGTCAAGGCCGTCGAGGTGCTCGAGGAGAGCGCGCCACCGCTCCTCGCTGTCCTGGGTCCGTTTGCGCAGCTCCTCCCTTGTGTCGGCCGTCTCGGCGAGCCGGGCATCGAGCCGCGCGGATGCTGCCTCGAGGTCCTCGATCCGCTGGGAGATCAGGAAGCGCACCCCTGACAGCGCTGACGGGTTGACCGCGGGCGTCTCGCCGGTGGGTTTCACGAGGCGCAGTCGCACTGGCTGGGACGCATGCCGGCATGATACCGGCGGGCTCAGCACGGTCCCGGCGGCGACCCGGTGACAGACGGTCGGCGAGCGCAGGTGACGATCGATCGTCGCACGCGCCGGAGCGGTGGTATCCGGGTCACAGGCCGGTTGCAACGCCAGGGGACCGTGCTGTGGCGGATCTATAACCGGGAGGTCAGTTCACAAGGAGCGCACCATGGAGATGCCCTCGACGGCGGGCG
>JALZAG010000257.1 GCA_030948445.1 Candidatus Dormiibacterota bacterium | reverse complement strand
TTGCCTGCACAATGGCCGAGAGGAATGTTCGCGCACCACCCGGAGGGCCGGGAAACAGGAAGATCGTTGTGTGTGTTGTGCCGAGCTGGGTGTCGAGCGCGATCAGTGCCACTGCGAGACCGATGCTTGCCACAACGCAGATGGCCGGGACCAGCCAGAACGTCGAGCGGAGGACGTCCTGCGCACGGCGCATTGAGACCGGGAACCGGCGGACTGACATACCGAATTCACCCACCCTGCCGCAGCGTGAATGCTGCCAACGTATCCCTCGGAGGCATCAATCAGGCCACCCGAAACCGTTCGGCGTCCTGCTCCTTGAGCGTGAGCCCGAGCCCTAGGCGGTCCTCGGCGGGTCGCAGCTCCCCGTCGCGAGGTACGAGCACCCCGTCGAACAGCATGTGGTCGACGCGGACGTGGTCATGGAAGTACTCGACATGGCGCAGGTTTGGCGGCACCGTTGCCGCATGGACATGGATCGAGGGCCCACAGTGCGCCGAGAAGGGTGTCTTCCACGATGCGCTCACCGCCGCGACGCGGAGCCATTCCGTGATCCCAGCGCAGCGACCCGCATCTGCCTGGAGGACGTCAACCGAACCGGCACCCAGCATGGTGTGGAAGTACTCGATGTCGTAGCCGTACTCGCCGGCGCTGACCTCGAGCGGCAGATCACGCCGCAGCGCCGCCAGTCCCTCGCGATCGTCTGAGGTCACCGGCTCCTCGAACCAGGTGACGCCGCACTCCTCCGCGTAGAGATGCCCGAGGCGTCGCGCCTGCTTGCGGTCGTAGGCACCATTCGCATCGACAAAGAGTTCGGCGTGCTCGCCGATTGCGCTGCGAGCCGCGCGCACGCGGGCGATGTCCTCCTGCCATGAGGTACCGCGGTCCTTGCCGATCTTCATCTTCACGCGCGGGATGCCGCTCTCCACCCAGCCGGCTAGCTGGGAGCAGAGCTCACGCTCGGTGTAGCTGGTGAAACCGCCACTCCCGTAGACGGGGACGGTCTCGCGCACGGCGCCGAGCAGGCGGTGCAGCGGCAGTTCGAGCGCGCGCGCCTTGGTGTCCCACAGGGCGATGTCGACGGCGGCGATCGCCATCGAAGCGATGCCGGGCCGGCCGAGGTTGCGGATCCGCCGCACCATCGTCTCCCAGCAGGCGGTGGTACTCCGCACGTCCATGCCGGTGACTACCTCGGCGAGCGTGTCGCGGACGAGATGGCCCGTGGCGACGTCGCCGATGGCGTAGCCAAGCCCGCGCACCCCGTTGCTCAGCAACGGCTGGACCACGACCACAGATGTCTTGTCCCACTGCAGCGTGCCATCTGCCTCCGGCGTCTCCGTCGGCACGGTGTAGACGCGGACGTCGACGGAAGCGACGTCGAAGGCGCCGCCGCTCACGGCCGGGCAGCGCGCCACGCGCCGGTGGCGGCAGCGGCGGTGCCGACGACCGCACCCACCGCGATGCCGCGGTGGGTGGTCAGCCAGGCCTGCAGGCTGCGCGACCTGGCCTTGTCGTCGAACATGCCGTGGGTCGCGGCGAGGCATGGCAAGGGCTGAAAGAGGTTGTTGGGGCGATCTGCGGGAATGGGCATGTCGGCGATCTGCTGCGATTTGTACCCGGTCTTCGCCAGGTAGCGGTCGGCGATTCCCGGGGCGAGCTTGTTGGCGAGAATCACCGCGGCCGCGCTGGCGCCGCAGAACACCTCACGGCGCCGGTGATGCGCCGCCCAGTACACCGCTTCAGCGGGAACCTCCGGCTGATAGATCGGCGGCACCGGCATGGGGTGGTGGGGGAGCTTGGTGCGGCACCAGTTGAACTGGGGCGTGTTGACCGCGGGCAGCTGCACCATCGAGATCCAGACACGGCTCTTGTTGTGCATCAGCTCGGTGCGCACGCTGTCGGTGAAGCCGCGGATGGCGAACTTGGCGCCGCAGTACGCGGACTGCAGGGGGATGGCTCGGTAGGCGAGCGCCGACCCCACCTGCACCACCGTGCCGTGGTCACGCGGCACCATGCGGTGCAGCGCCGCCATGGTGCCGTGCACGGTGCCGAGGTAGGTCACCTCAGTCGCCCGGCGGAACTCATCGGCGTCGATGTCCACGAACTCCGCGAACACGGTGGCCATGGCGTCGTTCACCCACACGTCGATGGGGCCCAACTCGACCTCGGCCTGCTCTGCCGCGGCCTCGACCGCGGCGGCGTCGGCGACGTCGGTCGGGATCACCAGCGCGCGACCGCCCAGGTTTTCGACCTCGCGAGCGGCGTCACGCAGGCTGTCCTCGCCGCGGGCGAGAAGCGCGACACGCGCGCCGCGGCGCGCGAAGGCGTGGGCGACCGCGCGCCCCACGCCGCCGGACGCGCCGGTCACCACCACAACTTCGTGTTCGCTTTGGGTCACCGTGTACTCCTCGCTGAATGTGCCGGCTCGCGATCGCGCGAACGCCCGGCGGGATCGACCTTCCGTGTTGCCAGACGTTCGGCGAGGCGTGAGGCCAGCGCCATGATCGTCAGCGCGGGATTGGCACTTCCCTGGGTGGGGCAGACGCTGCCGTCGGCCACGAACAGGTTGGGAACCGCCCACGACTGGTGGTCGCTCGAGATCACGCTGTTGGACGGGTCGGTGCCCATGCGGCAACCGCCGACCAGGTGCGCAAACCGCTGGATGGTGAGCACGTCCTGGGCGCCCGACGCGAGCACGATGTCGAGGATCACCTTGGCGGAGTACGCCATGTTCGCCTTGTCGTTGGCGCAGAGGGAGTAGTCGAAGCGCGCGACGGGCATGCCGTGCGCGTCCGTCTCATCGGCGAGCGTCACGCGGTTGTCGGGCTGAGGCAGGAGCTCGTTGAGCACCCCGACAGTCGCCCAGTGGTTGTAGTCGCGCATGTACTCGCGGAGCGCGCGGCCCCAATGACCCTCGGCGAGCACGTGCTCGGCCCAGCCGATGGGCAGCGGGGCCACAGTCTGGATGCTGAAGCCGCGGGCGAAGCCGCGCGACGTGTCGGTTTCGTAGAAGGCTTCTGACGACACCTCCGGCGGCGGTGCCTTGTACATGCGCACCTCATCCGGATAGCGGCCGGCGGTCTGCGTCGCTCCCTGGACCATCACGTACCGGCCGACCTGGTCGTCGTTGTTGCAGAGCCCGTGCGGGAAGTGCCGCGAGGACGAGTTGAGCAGCAGACGAGGCGATTCGATCGAATAGCCGCATACCGCCACGACGGTGGCCCGCTGTAGCCGCTCGGCGCCGTCGCGTTCGCGGACGTATGTCACCCCAGCGGCACGGCCGGTGGCATCGTCGACCTCGACCCGTACCGCCATGCTGTTGGCACGCACCTCCACGCCGTGCTCGAGTGCGTCGGGCAGGTGGGTCACGTATGGACTCGCTTTCGCGTTCACCTTGCAGCCCTGCAGGCAGTAGCCTCGGTAGATGCAGTGCGGCCGGTTGCCGAAGGTGCCGTTGACGATGCCCACCGGACCCACGCGCATCTCGATGCCGCAGGCCAGCGCGCCCTTCCACATGATCGACGCGGCGCCGCTGATGGGGTGTGGCGAGAACGGATAGGTGTGCGGGTCGCCCCACGGCCAGTTCTGCCCGGCCACGGGCAGCTCGCGCTCCACCTGTTTGTAGTGGTCACGCAGGTCGATGTAGTCGATCGGCCAGTCCGCACCCACGCCGTCGCGGGTCAGCGTGTCGAAGTCGCTGGGGTGAAAACGGGGGGTGTAGCCCGCGTAGTGGACCATGGAGCCACCCACGCCGCGACCGCTGTTGTTCTTGCCAAGCTCGATGGGGTCGGCGCCGCCGACGATCCGCTTCTGGGTCCAGTACAGCTCGTGGGCACCTGCCTCGTCGCTGACCCAATCCTCATCGGGATGCCAGAACGGCCCAGCCTCGAGGACGACGACGCGCCACCCGTGCCGCGCCAGGCGCTGGGCGAGCACCGAGCCACCGGCCCCGGCGCCGACGATGCAGATGTCCACCTCATCGTCGTCGGCGTAGCGCCGCATCGTGTCCTCACCGGGCAGGTCGCGCCTGTCGACGTGCAGCAGGAAGCGCGAGTCGTTGGCGCTCGGTCCTTGTGAGCCCTTGAGGAGACCGGCCAGCATCAGCGCTCCTCGCGCGCGAAGGGCACCGGATCCTCGTCGGTCGCACCGCGCTTCTCGTATGGCTCGCGGACCGCCAATGGCCCCAGTCGCATGTAGCCGCGCGGATAGGCGGGTCCGCCGAACCCGATCTCGTTCCACGCCCACGGGTGGGAGTAGAACTCCGCGAGCACAACGCGCATGCAGACCGCGAAGGCGCGCTTCACGTTGAGCACGTCCCAGGACTCGCCGTGCAGTGAGCCTGCGGCGAGCTGGGCGATCACGGCCTCACGAGCTTCGCCGTCCAGTGCGGCAAAGCCCGCCGCCGCATAGCGCTCGCGCGCCGTCTCGTCGAGGCCGCGGAGCATGATCCGCCACGTCTCCCGATCGTCGGGCATGTCGTCGTACTGGTAGCCGTCGAGCCGGCCCGCGCTCAGCTTCTCGTCGACGAGTTCGACGACAGGGACACGCGGTTCGCCGTCCTGGGCGGTGACAACGTCGCAGAAGGCGCGGACGGTCGGCTCCTCGTCAGCGGTGAAGAACGTCAACGGCCGCGATCCCTTGGCCATACGCTCGTCGATGACCCTGGCGGTGGCTGCGTCCCACGTGCCCGCCGCGTCGAAGACGTCGTATTCGGGATACCGCCCGATCATCTGCGGCGTGGTTCCATGCCGCTGCCTGGGCAACCATGACTTGTCCGGCGGCTGATGGTCCGGCCGGCGGTTCGGCAGGTGATCGGACAGCGAGAGGTCTGGCACTGGCCTACTTCTCGCGGCGCAGGAGCGCGGCGAGAAGGCCCATCCCGCCGACGATCGTCATGAGGCCCGGCGCCATGATCGGCGGCCCCATCGGCACGTTGTAGGAGGCCAGCCGCCAGCCGCCCGGTTTCCGGGCCACGCCGCGGGCGTGGTAGTACTCGCCGACGACCCCGTTGAGGGTGTAGATGCCTGCCGTCAAGGGCAGCCACGTCTTGGCCCACTTGCGGCTGAAGACGCCCCCGATGCCGGCGATGACCACGGGCGGTGTCACCAGGATCGGGCTCCACATCATCTTGTTGCCGAAGCTGGCTTTGTAGTGTTCGAAGTAGATCTCCGCGGTGGTGACCAGCGCACCGAACGCGGTGAGGGCGGACAGCGAGCGTTCGAATCGGCCGTGCTCGATGTTGCGCACCATGTGGTCGATGAGGTGCACGGAGTCCTCGGGAGTGGCGCTACCGCGCGCGAACATGCTCATCTCAGCGGCCGGGAACGAACTCGTCGACCTTCTCGCGCATGGCGTTGACCACGCCGGCGAGACCATCGGACGGGTCGGCGAGGAACGACTTGGTGTAGTCCTCGGCCTGCTTAAAGGTGATGTGCGGCGGCAGCGGCGGCTCCTCTGGATCGGTCATGGCGTCGATGACGAAGGGTCGGTCCGCCGCAAATGCCTGGGTCATGGCGTCCTCGATCTGGGAGGCGCGGTCGACCTTGACGCTGCCGAGGCCGATCAGCCGCGCGTACTCGTGGAACGGCATGTAGGGAATCCGCTGTGAGGCGTCGAAGCGCGGATCGCCTTCCATCACCCGCTGCTCCCACGTGACCTGGTTCAGGTCCTCGTTGTTGAGCACCAGCACCACCAGCCGCGGATCGGCCCAGGTCCGATAGTACTTGGCGGCGGTCAGGAGCTCGGCCATTCCACCCATCTGCATGGCTCCGTCGCCGATGGTCCCCACGGCGACACGGTCTGGGTACGCGAACTTGGCAGCGATCGCATAGGGCACGCCTGGCACCATGGTGGCGAGGTTTCCCGAGAGCGAGGCCTTCATGCCGCGACGGATGCGCACATGGCGCGCAAACCAGTTGGCCGCCGAGCCGGAGTCGCTACTGATGATCGCGTTGTCGGGAAGGTGCCGCGACAGCGCAGCGAAGAGTCCCTGGGGCCGGACGCGGCCGCCATCACGGTCCTCGGGCTCGCCGCGGTCATCCATGAGGCGCCACCAGTCCGCGACGTTCTTGACGATCGTCTCCTGGAACGACCGATCCTGGTTGCGCTTCAGCAGTGGCAATAGTTCCCGCAGCGTCGCCCGGCTGTCGCCGAGGAGATTGACCTCCATTGGATAGCGGAGACTGAGCATCCTCGCTGAGCGGTCGACCTGTACCCCGCGTGCCTGGCCGATCGGGGGCAGGAAGTTGGCGTACGGGAAGGAGCTGCCGACCACGAACAGAGTGTCCGCGTCCTGCATCATGTCCCAGCTGGGCTTGGTCCCGAGGAGGCCGATCGAGTTGGTGCAGTATGGGATATCGTCCGGGATCGCCGCCTTGCCGAGGAGCGCCTTGGCGACGCCGGCCCCGAGCGTGTCGGCGACGCCGAGCACCTCGTCGGTTGCGTCGAGCGCGCCGGCCCCGACGAGCATGGCGACCTTCTTTCCAGAGTTGAGTACATCGGCTGCTTTGTGGAGATCCTCCTCGGTGGGAAGTCCACGATCGCGGACGAAGCCGATGCCCGTGTGCACCGACTTGATCGACTGTGGCTGGGCAACGGCCTTCATGTCCTGCACGTCGGCCGGGATGATCACAGCGGTCACCGTCTTCTCCGCGGCAGCGATGCGCAGCGCCCGGTCGAGACAGTGGTGCAGGGCGGAAGGGACGTTGACCTGCTGCACGTAGGCGCTGGCCACGTCCTTGTATAGGCTCAGGAGGTCGACCTCCTGCTGCTGGTCACCCCCCATGACACTGGCGAAGGTCTGGCCGACGATGGCGACCACGGGCTGATGGTCGAGCTTGGCGTCGTAGAGGCCGTTGAGGAGGTGGATGGCCCCGGGCCCTGACGTGGCCATGCACACGCCCACCTCGCCCGTGAATTTGGCGTGGGCGCACGCCATGAACGAGGCCATCTCCTCGTGGCGCGTCTGCACGAACTGGGGCTTGTTGCCACTCTTGCGCAACGCTCCGAGGATGCCGTTGATGCCATCGCCGGGAAAGGCGTACAGCCGCGTAATACCCCACTCCTGGAGCCTCGCCACCAGGTCGTCGCCGACTGTTTCGGCCATCGTTGCTGTCCTCCTGGGTGATCCGTTCCTTCCTCATGGTGCGCCCCCGGTACCCGCGCTGGCAAGCAGACTGTGCGGTCGGCTTGCTCAGCGATCAAGCGATGCATCGCGTTCTTTGGACCGCTGCCATCCCCGACTGCCCACCGAGGGCCTGCAGCGAGCTCGGAGATCATGGAAGCGCCGGTGCAGGCTGGCATCCGCCCCGCCCCTGACAAACAGACCTGTTGGTCGTCTTGACAGGTATCATGGCACCATGCCACGGCTCCGCGAGGAAACCCGCCTGGAACGGCGGCAGGCCTTCGTCGAGGCGGCGTGGCGCTGTGCCGCGACACGCGGCTACCACGCCATGAGCGTCGACGACGTATGCACCGAGGCCGGCTACAGCAAGGGCGCGTTCTACGTCCACTTCGCGTCCAAGCGCGACCTTCTGGTGGCGATCATCGACGACGACGTCTCCAGCTTGCGCCGCATCGCGGAGTCGCTGGATCGCCGCCGGCTCGGGCCCACCGAGAGCCTGCGAAGCTTGGCGCAAGCGATGTTGCAGCAGGGCGACGATCCGGCCCGCGTGCAGGTTCGCGCCGACGTGTGGGGCGCGGTTCTCGACGATCCCGCGATTCGCGAGCAGATCAAGGGAGCGGTGGAAGAGCGACGCCGTCTGCTGCGCAACTGGATCGAGGAGGCGGTGGTGGCGGGGGAGATCGCGCCGGTTCCCGCCAACGC
>JALZAG010000250.1 GCA_030948445.1 Candidatus Dormiibacterota bacterium | reverse complement strand
GAAAAAAAGAGAGCACCGCGACCCTCTCGGTTCGCGGCGCTTCTTGGGGTGGGGGCGAGGTCAGCGATCACTGGACCGCGAATCGATCATCCATCGCTGACGTCGCGTACCGTCGGACGGAGGTGTGCGTTTGCGGTGCTGCGCCGGTAACACGACGGTGGTGACGCGGCGGGCCCGCGGTACGGGGTCAGCCGGCTGACGGCGTCGCTGTGGCTGCCCGACTGGCACGGGCTGTCGACAGGCCGAGCTCGGCGACCGTCTGCCGATGCGCCAGCAGGAGTGCGTCGTCGAGACGGGTTCCTCCTGCGCGACCCCGAACCACGATGACGTCGACCAGGTTGCCGACGCGCCACTCCACAGTGATTTCAACGGCCATCGTTCCCGATGATGCCGTGGCGTTGCGCGTGGTCGCGTGGGCCTCGTTGCCGAGCGCCCCCGTTGAGATCGCGGTGGCCCCGGCCACAGCATCCAACCGAGCGGTGTCAGCCGCGTAGATCACCCCGGCGCCTGAGGTGGAGGAGAACTCCTCGACCGCATCGCGGACCTGAATCGGCCCGTTGGCTTCCGCGAGGCTCGCGGCCGCGCGAAAGAACTCCTCGGCGGCGCCGGCGAGGAATCCGGCGGAGCCGAGCTGCTTGGCAACCGCTGCATCGCGTCCGGCGATGTCGGTCACCCCGAGCTGGTGGGGAGCGATGTCCACGGTGAAGTCCGGCGACACCAGCTGGTCCACGGTCAGCAGGTAGCCGGCCGGCTCGCCGCGCAGGAGCGAGGGCGCTGCGGTGTCACCGCAGCCGGCAACGGTCGTCGCCGCGCACACCGCGACACCCCACCACAGTCGCACGCACTCAATCTTGGCGGATCGCGGCCACGATGCTGCTGCGTGCCACGCGGATTGCCGGCACGATGGCGGCGATGAGGCTGCCTCCAACCACGGCGCTGACCACGGCGATCGCCGCTGTGAGCGGGAAGGCGAAGCTTGGAGTGAAACCGGGGGACGAGACCGCACGCAGCATGCCGACGACCACTGCGCACCCTGTGATCACCCCCAGGATGGCTCCGCTCGCCGCGAGCACCACGGCCTCGGTGAGCACCAGTCGCTGCGCACCCCCGCGGTCCAGCCCAACTGCACGCAACATGCTCAGCTCGCGCGTGCCCTGGCGGATGTTGACCAGCAGGGTGTTGACCACCGCAATCATCGACATCACCAGCGCGACGATGGACACCGCAAGAAGAAGTGCCAGTGCATGCTGTAGTGCACGCTCCGCGCTGCCGCGGATGTCGTCGACTGTGACTGCCGACAGACCATACGAGGCTGCCGAGCCGACCACCGCCGACGCAGTGCCGGTGGTCTGGACGTCGAGGGCGTCGAAGCCACTGGCGGTGTCCCCGAAGTAGTGGACTGCGACGTTGCGGTCCATGATCAGCGACTCCTCGCCGTTGCCCGCTGGGAAGGAGTGATCGACGATGCCCGCGACGACGAACGGCACCGTGCCACGGCTGGTCAGCAGCGGCACGGACGAGCCCACCAGCCAGCCGTGCGCCGAGGCGAAACCGCTCGGTGCCAGCACTGCCGGTCCATCGTTGACTGCGCGGAACGCGTCCGCGCGTGCAGGGGTGGTGACATCAAGACCACCACTGGTCTGGTACGAGGGCGTGTCGATGGTGGTCACGCCCAGCACGGCGCTGCCACTGGCCACCGAGAGGAATCGCAGCGGCAGTGCCGCGCGGACGCCGGCTGATGAGGCGATGTTCGCCTCGACCGCGTACGTCTGGGCCACCGGGCTGCGCACCACGACGTCGCCGGAGAAGAGGTGCGACACCCAGGCGTCGCCGCCCGAGATCGCGCCGGCAGCGAGCGCGCTCACCGCGAACGCACTGGCCACCGCGATGGTGACACCGCTGAGCGTCAGCGCGGTCCGATTGCGCCGGCGCACAAGGTTGCGCGTGGCCGCGCCGGACTTGCTCGTGAACGCAGAAGCGATGAACCCAACCAGGCGCGCCGCCCAGGGGGCCAGCAGCGGCAGCGCACACAGCACCCCGGCGATCACCAGCACGGTGCCGACGGCTGCCGCCGTGCCGTCGCCGACGATGAACAGGACCGCCCCTGCGAGCAGTGCGATGGGTGCGAGCGCGACGGGGAAGGTGCCGAGGTGCTCGCGCTCGGAGCCCGGATGGGGACGGAGACCGGCGAGGATCGGGTGCCGTCCGCTCGCGATCGCCGGGACGGCGGCGCCGACCACGGCCGCCGCGGCTCCCACCAGGATCGCGAACATCACCTGCAGGGCGTTCACGTCGAGGGAGGGGACCGGCAGGTCGGCTGGGGTGAGACGCGCCTCGAGAAGTGCGGCGAGGCCGATCCCCGCCGCCACGCCGATGGGAATCGCGACCGCCGTCAGCAGCAGCACCTCCAGCATGAAGACGCGGAAGACCTGTTGCGCGGACGCTCCGGCAGCGCGCAGCAATCCCGTCTCGCGGCGACGCTCGCTGGCAGCGAGTGCGACGCTGTTGGCGGTCGAGCCGGCGCCCACCAGAAGGCTGAGCACGGTCACCAGGAGGAGGAGCGGCTGGACCTCACCGAGTGGCGATCCCGCGGCCACGCGCGGATCCACCGTGGTCACGCCGTTGCCGATGGAGTTGGTCACCTCGTCGCCGACCTGCGCAGAGTCCGCGCCCGCATTCAGCTGCAGGGCGACCATTGCGGTGCGCAGCCCGAGAG
>JALZAG010000246.1 GCA_030948445.1 Candidatus Dormiibacterota bacterium | reverse complement strand
GACCCCACGGCTGGTGCGTCCGTCGCCAACCCCACCCTCGAGAACCTGCTGGGTATCCACATCGACCATTGGGTCGGCGTCGACTTCCAGGCGTTCAAGGCGTCGGTGGACGCCGTTGGCGGTGTCGACGTGGTCGTGCCCAACACCTTCACCGACTATCAATACCCCGCTGGGGAGTGCAGCCCGGGACCGAATGAGAACTGCAAGTTCATGACAGTCCATTTCAACGCTGGCTCGCAGCACATGAACGGAACCCAGGCCCTCCAGTTCGCGCGGTCACGCCACTCCAACGACAACGGTGAGGGTTCGGACTTCGCGCGCAGCCGACGTCAGCAGCTGGTGGTCGCCGCGCTCAAGCAGAGGGTGGTCAGCCTCGGCGGGCTCGGCAACCTGCCCGACCTGCTCAACAGCCTCGGCGACAACATGGTGACCGACCTCCATGTCAATGACCTGGAGGCGCTCTATTCGCTTCTCAAGGACGTCGACACCAAGTCCATCCTGCACGTCAGCTTCGATGACACCAACTTCTTGTACGAGTGCGGCTATCCTGCCAACTGCGGAGCCGCGTACATCTACGCGCACGACCGCACTTACGCCGAGATCGCGCACTACGTCAAGGACGTCTTCGTGGACCCCGCCGTGCTCAGCCAGCACGCGATAGTCACCATCGAGGATGCCAGCGGCCGCGGCCAGGACGCCTCGGGACGGTGGACGCAGCTGTTCAAGTACCTCTCTCTCTCCGCGTCGGACGGCGGCGCGGTTCGCCGTTCTGCGACCACCCAGGTCATCGACAACAGCGGGGGAAAGGATGCCGCCACCGCCGCCTGGTTCGCCAGGTTCTTCGGTGTCAGCGTCACCACCCCAACCCCGGCCGCGACGTCCAGCGGGCACACCACAACCTCCACGCCTGTGGCGACCAGCAGTGCGGGTGTCCTGGTGATCCTAGGCCAGGACGAGGAGAACGCATTCCTCAACACGCCCGGCGTGGGCAACTGAGCCGGGCGCTCACATGCGCGTGGGAGTGCTCACCGGTGGCGGCGACGCGGCAGGCCTCAACGCTGCAATCCGCGCCGTTGCCCGCTCGGCGCTCGCCCGCGGGGACTCGGTCGTGGGCATCCGCAACGGCTGGGCGGGTCTGACCGGGAACGGCGACCACGTCGAGATGAGCCGCGCCGACTTTTCCGGGATCCTCCAGTTGGGCGGCACGATCCTCGGCAGCTCCCGCGTCAACCCGATGAAGCGCGAGGGCGGACTGGAGGAATGTCTGCGCAACCTGGGCAGGGCACAGCTCGATGCGCTGGTGGCCATCGGCGGCGACGATACGTTGGGCGTGGCCTCGTGGCTGGCGCAACAGGGTGCGCCGGTGGTGGGTGTTCCCAAGACGATGGACAACGACCTCAGCGTCACTGACTACTGCATCGGCTTCGACAGCGCCGTGAGCATCGTCACCGAGGCGCTCGACCGCCTGCACAGCACCGCCGCCTCACACCATCGTGTGATGGTGGTGGAGGTCATGGGTCGCGACACCGGATGGGTCGCCGTCATGGGCGGGTTGGCGGGAGGCGCCGACATGATCATCATCCCGGAGTTCCCGCTGACTTTGGACGAGGTCGTCGCACACCTCGATCGCCGTCGCGCGCAGGGCAGCGACTTCTCGATCATCGTGGTGGCGGAGGGAGTGCAGATGGACGGGGTGACGACTGCCGACGCAGTCGCCGCGACGGACGCCTTCGGACACGCGCAGCTGAGCAAGCGGGGTGTCGGCGAAAGCCTCGCTGTGATGATCGAGGAGCGCACTGGCCATGAAACTCGCATCACCGTGCTCGGCCACACGCAACGAGGCGGTAGCCCCACTGCGTACGACAGGGTGTGGGCCACGAGGGTGGGGGTAGCCGCCTACTCGCTGGTTTCCGAACGGCGCTGGGGAATGATGCCCGTGGTGCGCGGTGGCTCCGTCGAGTTTGCCGCGATCAGCGACGTCGTCGCCGAGCAGCGCCGCGTTCCTGCCGAGCTCTACGAGCTGGCGCGCGTCTTCTTCTAGCTCGGGTGATCGCCGCGGCGTCAGGGCGCCCACGCGGGCGCCGATGTGGCATCGAAGTCGAGGTGGTTGGTCACCTGCTTGGCCGGCGACGGCGTGGCCGAGTCGGCGTGGTTGAGCCACCACAGCTGGAAGTGGCCGGTGGCGTCAGAAGGAGCGAGGTACAGCAGGCCGCTGCCATCGGCTGACCACGCCGGTGATGCGCAGAGGCACGAGTTGACCAGCACCTGGGCCACACCGACGACCCCCCTGGTCAGCGGTAACACCACCAGTCGGGCGGTCTGCGTATCCGAGGTGCAGACCGCAGCCACCCTGCTGCCGTCCGGGCTCACCGCCGGTTCGCCGCAGTCGTCGGCACCCGCAGTGAGATACACGGGAGCCGCACCTGACCGGGCGACACTGGCGAGCCGCGAGACGATCTGCGACTTCTCGTTGAGGTAGTACTTGGCGAAGACAACGCCCCCCCCCGGGTAACGGGACTGGTGACACGTCACCTCCCGTGTAGGCGTCTGGTTGGGCCCATTGCCGGGCCTCGATCCTGCCGTTCAGTGGCCCGGACCACAC
>JALZAG010000241.1 GCA_030948445.1 Candidatus Dormiibacterota bacterium | reverse complement strand
CAGTGGGACGCAGGCGATCAGCAGAAGGACCGCTTGCCAGGAGATGGCGACACCGTTGCCGGCAACAACGCTGAGAACGTTTAGCACTGTCAGGCCCCCGAAGACGATGAGCATGGCCCCCACCAGCCGCAGCCCCCAGGCCCCGGGGCTGGTGTCCTCGCCGGCGATGATCAGCAGCCGACTCAGATCGCGCAGCTCATCGAGGCGGTGCAGGAGGCCTCGGTGACGGAGCCGCTCGGCGACCGTGGGGCGTCGCTCGCGGCCCAGGCGACGCTGCAGGCGCAGGATCGCCGCCTCCTCAGCGATGACAAAGGCTCCGACCCGCCGCAGGAGGAGGAATCCGCCGACCGGCACGAGCAGGATGAGCGCGATCGCGGCTGCCTCAGGCACCGCCGATCCTCGCCACGTCGCGGGCGACCCGGTCGAGATCCCAGTGGAAGAGTCGCGGCTGGCGCAGCAGCACCTTCATGGCACCCACCGCGGCAACGAAGACCACCACGACAACAACCAGTGCGACGCTGCCGGTCGGGGAACTGTAGAAGTCGTGCAGCGCGGGCACGCCGTTGAGGAAGGCGAACATGAACCCGACCGCGCCCGCGAGCACCGTGATCGTCGCGTTCTGCGCGGAACGGACCGAGCGCATCTCCTCAGCCTCGTCGATGAGTGCCTCGATCTCGGGAACCTGGTGCTCCTGCAAGAGTTCGGCGAGCGCCATTCGGTCACGAGTGCGGGAAACGAGAAGTGTCACCAGGCCTTTCTCGAGCAGCTCCGACCTCGCTGCCCCAACAGCGGCGATGACCGCCCCGAGCACGTCGCGGCTCGAGGCTGTGGCGCGCAGGAAGGCGAGCTCTCCTGGGGCGTTGGCGGCGGTATCGGCGAGAATCGAGTCGAAGGGTTCGTTGCTCACCTCCAGCCTCGCCGCGAACTGACGCAACAGGGCGACGAAGGCCCGGGCCTGGCGGATGCGCCGCCGCTCGGCGCGCCCGGCCAGCAGGAGTCGTGGTCCGACAACGCCGAGTACGACGGCGAGGACGTCGACGAAGGCAACCCGGGTCGTCCAAGCGAGCGCGACCGCACCGACGACCGCCGCCGCCCGCACGGCCAGCCAGGTGCGCCAGGGCAGGCCCACTGCAGCGGCGAACTCCTGCTCAGCGTCGATCACTCGGCGCAGCGCAGTGGGCGCGGTGACAGCGCGGCCCGGCCTGACCTCGACGATGAGCGCAGCAAGCAGCGCCGCCCCGGCGAGCAACACGATGACGCACACGAGAACGACGGCGATCACGGCTCGGGAATCTCCGCGAGCGAGCGCTGCAGACGCCGCCGGATCCGCGATGGGAGTTGGTCGAGGGTGAATGCCTGCCGCTTGAGTCGGCCGTCGGTGTCGGAGTCGTACACCACCGTGGCTGCGCCCTCGTCGGAGTACACGACGACAGCCGCGACCCTTCGCGGCCCGCGGTGGGTACGAGCGAGATGCACGACCACGTGGACCGCCTGGTTCAGCAGCTGGCGGGCCAGCTCGGCGTTGCCGCGGAGTGTCGACGACTTGGCGGCCATGTAGGCGGCGCGCTCCAAGGCTCCCTGCGCACTGGTGGCGTGGATGGTGGCGAGCGACCCCTCATGTCCGGCGGTCATCGCCTCGAGCACGTCGGCCATCTCGGCGCCGCGCGCCTCGCCGAGGAGAATGCGGGTCGGGCGGTGACGCAGGCCATGCCGAACGGCGTCCTCGAGCGTCATCGGCGCCGTCCCGTCCTTGGTGGCCGCACCGACGCTGGAGAACGCGTAGGTGAGCTCGTGCCAGGCCACACCTCCGCGCGCCAGAGGACTACTCAACTCGAGCTCGGGCGTGTCCTCGGCGGTGACGATCCACTCGTCCGGATCGATCTCGCCACTCAGCGTGCGCATCAGTGTCGTCTTGCCCACGGCGGTATCGCCGGTGATGAGGATGTTGAGCCGCTCGCGGACCACCGCGCGGAGGAACTCGGCAACGCCGGGACGGACATCGCCGGCCGCGACAGCCTCGGCGAGATTCCTCGGGCCTCCGATGCGCACCAACCGCACCGTCAGGTTGAGCGCGAAGTCACCCGAGACGCCGGGGTCGATGGTCGCGGCGATGCGGATCGGGCCGCGACTGGTGGCCAGCGACGCCTCAGCAAAAGGGGTGACCTCGGTGAGCGAGCGTGGGCCCTGCACCCCATCGACGCCGAGCGGCCCGCGTAGCCAGTGGATGATCTTGCGATCCGCGTCCAGCGCGCTCTCGGCGGTGAACTCGACGGGCTCGTCGCCCTCGATGCGGAGCATGCCGTCGGGCGTCTCCACAGCCCAGACCCCCGCGCCGCGACGGATCTCCTCGCACGGTGGTCCATACACCAGGCGGGAGAGCGGCCAGAGGATGCTGGCGCGCACGAAGCACCCCCAGCGGAACGCCTCGGCCAGCGCCGGCGAGTCGGCGAGACGCAGCGCAAGGGCGCGGTCGAAACCGTACTCGGTGGGCGACGCGAGGACTCTCTCGACCACGCGGTGGACGCGGCCCCACAGGTGGCGCTCCCACTCCACGGACAGCCGGCCCGCACCACGCTCGGTGGTGAGAATCGCTGCCACCGCCTCGACGCCGACGCTGAGCTCGCTGGGGATGCTCGGCCACGGTGTCCGCGATGGAAGCGGCGCATCGGCGGCTTGCAGAATGGTCACGGCTCACTCCGACGCGGCCGAAACCAGCTGAGCGCGCCGCGGCGCTGCAAGGGAACGGCGCGCCCCTCGCCGACGAGTCCAGTCTCCTCCAGCATGCCGGCGCGGTGGATGGGCACACCGGTGACCCCCTGGCTGACCACCCGTGCGGGATCCCAGTCCCATTCCAGCGGGCTTGCCAGCGCGGGGAGATGCTCCCGCAACAGATCGAGAGTCGCAGACATCTCGCGTCGGTGCGGTGGACGGGCGATCACCAACCGCGCCCTCGTCAACGGCGCCCCATCGAGAAGCCGGATTGCTCGCTCGAGAAGATCGGCCTGAGCGCGGACGACGACGAGGATCGCATCGAAGTTGGCGGCCAGCATGGAGAGTGCCGACGGGCCGCCACCCTCGGGAGGGTCGAAGGGACAGCCGATGTCGACGATGACGACGTCATCGGGGAGCTGGACCAGCGCCGGGGCCACCCGGCCCACAACCTGCGCCGAGCGGAACTCCCAGCGGCGAAACCCCGGCACGACGCGGAGCTGCGGGCGACCCTCCACGGACACGCTCTGCGCCTCCAGGGCTGACGCGGGAACTCCCGCCGAGCCCAGCACGTTTTCGATCGAGGCAGGACCCTGGATGTCGAGGAGGGTCCGCACCGTGCCGATGGCGGGATCTGCGTCGATGAGCCGGACAGTGCGGTCTGCCGCCGCCGACCACGCCAGCGCCACCGCGTACGTGGTCGACCCCTGTCCCGGGCTCGTCGTCAAGACCGCGATGCGCAGGGGCACGTCAGGGACTCGCTGACGGAGTGGCGGACGGCGGGGAGGACAGCGGACTTGACGCTGCGGTGGGGTTCCCAGCAGCGAGCTGGGCAAGCAGGCTGAGGACCTCGTCGGTGCTGTATGCGTGGTCAGACGTGGGGACGTTCACCCCCGTTGACCTCGTGGCGATCAGTGCAACACTCGACGACGAGAGCGTCACCCATAACGGCTCCTGGGTGGCGGGCACTTCGATGACCGCTGGGCTGCCGACCGCAACCACGCTGATGCCGCGGGCGATCAGTCGCGTCCCCTCAGCGGCATTGACCGCCGCGGTGCCACTGCCGCCACCCACCGCGTAGATGTCGACGACATCGTTGGCCGCCAGCCCAGGGGCGAGCTTGAAGGTGATCGGCACCTGAACCATCGTCGAGGAGACGAAATCGTCAGGACGGAGGATGTCATTGGTCAGCACCGCATGGGCGAGCTGGCGTCCCGCTGGCGACGTGGTCAGCACCGTGTACGGGTCCGTCCCCGCGGTCACCTGAATCTGGTGCACCGTCGAGGCGTCCAGCACAGAGCCGGCGGGGAGATCCCGTGTACTGACCCACGCGCTCGTCTTGGCGTTGGCGTCGATGAGCAGCACGCCGGCCGCGATGCCTACTGCGGCCAGCATGGTGATCACCACCGCGGCGATGGCAACGGTTCGACGCATCGTCTCCTCTCCTTCCTAACGCGCTGTCACGGTGCCTGCCGCCGGTCCACCTTGGGCTTGGGCGCTGACCGTCGCCGTCCTACCGAACAGCTGAATGGGCAACTCGACGTCCTGGCTCACTGCGACACTGATCCGGCCCCCCGAGACGGTGCAGGTGACCGTGATGCCGGGATCGGTGGCAGCCGCAGCCTGCTGGCAGTCGGTCACCGCCGTCTGTGACAGCGTGAGCGTGCCGCTGGAGGGCACGTCGGTGCTCGCGGCGCTGGCGATGTCGACGTCCGAGCCGCCTGCCTGCGCCCCGAGGAAGGCGGCGTCGCGGGCCGTGGCCGCAGCGTTGCTGAGCGTCAGCAGGTCGCCGACGACGGCGATGAGACCGAACAGGACAAACACGAATACCAAGCCGGTGATGAGCAGCACCTGGCCGCTCTCACTCTTCCGGCGGCGGGGCGTCAACATGGGTTCGCTCCCGGAGCGCATTGCCGGTACAGCGGCACAGGGACGCGGGCATCCTGCCGCACGGTCACCGAGAAGCGCCAGACGATGCCGACGATGCTGTGCGAGAAGTCGACGGTGCCGGACCCGTGACATGACACGTACGTGCCGCGCTGCGCTGCGCCCGTGTACAGGTACTGGTTGCCGTCGCTCTGCGGACAACTGATCGTCCGTTGGGCGATGTCGCTCGAGTTGATGCTCTGCTGGTAGGAGTCATTGACCGCGGCGAGCGCCTGAGCCGGAGCGCCAGCGGGCGCCGAGAAGGCGGAGATGGTCGCCACCGTCGTCGCGGTGCGCACCTCGTTGACCGCCTCGGCAAGCAGCACCGCCCCCACGAACAGCAGCAGCACGGCGAGCAAGAGCGGGATAACCAGCGCGGTCTCGACAACCGCCTGGGCATCCTCGCCGCCCCGAGCGCGGCGGCGACGGTTACGCGGAGAAGGTTGCGACATGCGCCACCTCGTGAATGTCGAGCGCCAAGGCCCAGTCACGGCCTCCGCTGATGCCGAAGTGGGGCGGCACCAGTGCGGGCAGCCAGCCGCGCACCGACACCGTCACCGTGCCTGCGGTCGCGTCGTACTGGGAGCAGACATGAACGTCGCCGATCGGCCAGTTCGGGTCCATCCCGGGGCACACCCCATTGACGGACTCGCCGCGGACAGCGTGGGCACCGAACAGGCCGGTGTTCAACTGGGTGGCGATTGCCGTGTAAACCGCTCCTGCAGCGGCGGGACCGCCGGCGGGGGAGCTCTGCGCCGAGACCGCGGTGAGCACTCCCTGCTCGGTCGCCGAGAGTGCGTTGTTGCGCTCGATGGCATACAGACCAACCTGGATGGCGCCGAGGATGAGCAACAGCACAACGCCGATCACCAGCGAGAACTCGACAGTCGCCTGGCCGCTCACGGTGCGCCGCACCTCACTGCGCCGACGGGCTCGGGCA
>JALZAG010000233.1 GCA_030948445.1 Candidatus Dormiibacterota bacterium | reverse complement strand
GCTCGAGGCTGGTCCCATCGTCGGCTACGATTAGCTGGTCACCGGGACCAACCGCTACGAGGAGAGCGCCGGGTCCGACGTCGTCCTGATCACCAGCGGCGTGGCGCGCAAGCCCGGCATGTCCCGCGACGACCTGGTCATGACCAATGCCAAGATCGTGGCGTCGGTCACGCGCCAGGTGGCCGAGAAGTCCCCCGAGGCGGTCATCGTGGTGGTGAGCAACCCCCTCGACGCCATGGCCCAGGTCGCCAAGGCAGTCAGTGGCTTCCCCCGGCAGCGTGTCATCGGCATGGCCGGCGTGCTCGACACGGCGCGCTTCCGCACGTTCATCGCCCAGGAGCTTGACGCCTCGGTGACCGACGTCGCGGCATACGTGCTCGGCGGACACGGCGACACCATGGTGCCGCTCACCTCGGTCACCACCGTTGCCGGCGTGCCGGTGGCAGACCTGATCCCGGCTGAGCGCCTGGAGACCATCGTGCAGCGGGCGCGGGACGGCGGTGCGGAGATCGTGGCCCTGCTGAAGACCGGGAGCGCCTACTACGCGCCATCCGCCGCGGCCGCCCAGATGACCGATGCCATCCTCCTGGACACCCGCCAGGTGCTTCCCTGCGCCGTCTTCCTCGAGGGTGAGTACGGCATCAACGGGCTGTACACCGGCGTGCCGGCACGCCTGGGTACCGGCGGCCTGGTTGAGGTCGTGGAGGTGGCGCTCTCAGAGCCGGACCGCGCGGCGCTGCACCGCTCGGCGTCGTCCGTCCAACAACTGGTCGAGCTGATGGATTCGCGCCGGGGTGATATCGACTCCTCCATGCCCGCGCTGGGCGAGGCGGTGGCCGTCGGCTGACGCCACCTCAGGGAGGCGACGAACCCGGTCCAGTGGTCAGATGCGGATGCCGTCGTCCTCGCCGTCGCGGCCGTTCACGGCTCGCGCCGTGGTGAGCCCCTGTGCACTGTCGTCCTCGGCACCCGGGGAGCTGACGGTGGGGACCTCGACATGCGGGCGCTGGTAGCGAACCCCAAAGAACGGTCCGACGGTCATGAGGATCCCAACGAAAGCCTCCCGCAATGACGTGTCGCGCTCCCGGTCCTTCATCGTCCCCACTATAGGCGCGCTGGCTTGTTGGCTCTGGCCCCGCGAGTGATGCCTACCCGACGGGACCGCGCGCGGGCGGCTGAGTATCGGAATCGCGGCTGCCGAAGACCTTGCGTCCCACCCAACGCACGGGGTCCCAGTGCTTGTCAGCGAGCCGTTCCTTGAGCGGGATGATCGCGTTGTCGGTGATGTGGATGTGCTCCGGGCACACCTCAGTGCAGCACTTGGTGATGTTGCAGTAGCCGAGCCCACCCTCGTCGCGCGTCTGCTCAGTGCGGTCGAGCACGTCCTTGGGATGCATCTCGAGGCTGGCGACGCGGACGAAGAACCGCGGCCCATAGAACTGGTCCGACAGCCCATGGGTGCGGTTGATGTGGCAGACGTCCTGGCAGAGGAAGCACTCGATGCACTTGCGGAACTCGAAGAGCCGGTCGATGTCGTTCTGCTGGATGCGCCAGGGTGTCCCGTCGTCCGGGGCGGCGGTGAAGGGCGGGATCTCCTTGTTGATCTCGTAGTTGCGCGAGACGTCACACACGAGGTCCTTGATCAACGGAAACGCCTTCATCGGACGAACGCTGATCGGCTGTCCAGCCGGCAGGTCGTCGATGCGCGTCTTGCACATCAGCCCCGGTCGACCGTTGATCTCTGCGCTGCACGACCCGCATTTGGCGGCCTTGCAGTTCCAGCGCGCTGCCAGGTCGGTGTCGAGGTTGTGCTGGATGTAGTGGATGGCGTCGAGCACCACCATGCCGGTGACGCCCGGTACCTGGTACGACACGTCTCCCTGCTCGCCATCGGGCGTCCCCCGGAAGACGTTCAGGGTGATCGACTCCCCGGTCAGGCCCGGGTCAGGAGCTTCGTGCGTCGAGGGCGCACTCTGGTCGGTGAGCATGCGCGGCCTGTTGTACAAGCTGGTCATTGGCTGCTTCCGACTGCGGCCGCCGCGGCGGGCATGTTCTCCGGCTTGAGGTGCCCTTTGGGCAGCTTGGCAGGGTCGTAGAAGCGGCTGCGGGGCAGCAACTTGACCAGCTCCTCGGGCATCGCCGGGAGTGGTGCAGCCTCGATCGCCATGTCGTCACCGTCTCGCCGGGCCACGTAGTTGACCTTGCCCTGCTCGGTCTCCTGCTCGAGGAAGTCGAACCGCCATTGCGAACCGCGGCTTTCCTCTCGGCGCATGGCACTGCACACGATGGCCTCGCTGACGGTCAGCATGAAGGTGACGTCGCGGCACGTGTGCCATCCCGGGTTGAGGTCGCGGTGCCCGACCACTCGCATCCGGGCGCTGCGTTCGCGCAGCTCCCGGATGGCGTCCAAGGCCCTCTGCAGTGACTCCGCGGTGCGGCCGATGCCGGCGTCGTCCTGCATGGCCGCCTGCAGCTCCGCGTGGAGGTGGTAGGGGTTCTCGCGGTCCGTCCAACCGTGCCGACTGTCGAGCGGGTCGTACAGGAGGTCCTGCTCCACTTCGACCTCGTGCTCATCGATCGACCGCTCAGCCCCGGCGGATCGCGCGAACTCCGCCGCCGCCACACCGGCGCGGCGCCCGAACACGAGGATGTCGCCCAGGGAGTTGCCGCCGAGACGGTTGGCGCCGTGGAGGCCGCCCGCGACCTCGCCGGCGGCGTAGAGGCCGGGCACCGTGGTGGCGGCGGTCTCGGCTTCGACGCGTACCCCACCCATGGTGTAGTGGATGGTCGGGCCCACCTCCATCGGTCCCTTGGTGATATCGACAGACGCCAGCGCGTGGAACTGCTCGTACATCGAGGGCAGCTTCTTCAGGATGTACGCGGCGCCGCGATGCGTGATGTCCAAGAAGGCGCCCCCGTGCGGCGAACCGCGGCCGGCCTTCACCTCCTTGTAGATGGAGCGAGCCACCACGTCACGCGAGCTGAGCTCCTTCTTGACCGGGTCGTACTCGAGCATGAAGCGCTGGTGCTCGTTGTTGTAGAGAAGCCCACCCTCACCGCGTACGGCTTCGGTGACCAGGATGCCGCGCGCCCCGGGCGGCCAGATCATCCCGGTTGGGTGAAACTGCACGAACTCCATGTCGATGAGGTCGGCGCCGGCTTCGTACGCCATCGCCGCCCCATCGCCGGTCCCCTCCCAGCTGTTGCTCGTGTAGCGATACATGCGACCCCAACCGCCGCTGGCGAGGATGGTCGCGCCTGCCTTCACGACGACAAACCTGCCGTCGTTGCGGCGGTAGCCCATGGCGCCGACGACTCGGTCACCGTCCTTGAGGAGGCGGGTGAGCGTGTACTCCATGAAGACCTGCGTGCCCGCGGTGTGGACAAGCTTGTCCTGGCAGGTCCGGATCAACTCGAGCCCGGTGCGATCACCGACGTGGGCGAGCCGCTTCCAGCTGTGCGCGCCAAAGGCGCGCTGCATGATGCGACCGTCGTCGGTGCGATCGAAGAGGCCACCCCAGCGCTCCAGTTCGTAGACGCGATCGATGACCTCGTGAGCGTAGATCTCCACCATCCGCCAGTTGTTGAGCAGCTGACCGCCGAGCATGGTGTCCGCGAAGTGCACCTCCCAGCCGTCGGCAGCGTCGACGTTGCCCAGACCGGCGGCGATGCCTCCCTCGGCCATCACCGTGTGTGCCTTGCCCAGGAGCGACTTGGTGACCACGATGGTGCTGCAGCCCGCCTCCGCAGCGGCGACAGCCGCCCGCATCCCCGCCCCGCCGGCGCCGATGACGAGCACGTCGCATTCGTGGGTGATGAAGCTCTCGCGGGCCATCTCAGAAGCCCACGTGCGGGTCGACGAACCAGCCCGCCTGAAGCATGCGGATGTACACATCGGCAAGAAGCACCGAGAAGAGGCTCACCCAGGCCCACACCGGGTGGCGGACGTTGAGCGCAGTCAGCCATCGCCACGCGCGATTGCGGACGTTGCCGAGACGAGCGGTGGAGTAGCAGTCCAGGCCGCCGCCGGCGAGGTGGCGCAGAGAGTGGCAGCTGAATGTGTAGCCGGTGAGCAGCACCACGTTCACGATCAGCACCGCGGTCCCGAGCCCGAAGCCCCAGCGTCCGTCGGCGGGATTGTTGAAGGCGGCCAGCGCGTCGTACCAGAGGAAGCCGAGGATGACGAGCGCCACGTACAGGGTGAAACGGTGGAGGTTGTTCAGCGCCATCGGCAGCTTCGACTCGCCGCGATACTTGCGATGACGCAGCTCACCGAGCGCGCACGCCGGGGGATCCCAGAAGAACGAGCGGTAGTAGGCCTTTCGGTAGTAGTAGCAGGTGCCGCGAAAGGCGAGCGGGCTGAGCAGGATGAATGCCGCCCCCGGGAAGGGGCCGAGCAGCTTGCCGTTGTCGCCGATCTTTGGGGACCAGAACGGCGAGAGGTACGGCCCCATCTCACCAGGGCGGAAGACGAAGATCGACACCAGCGAGTAGAGGCCGAAGGCGCCGAGGACGCCAACCACGGCGAGCGGCAGAAGCCACCATGGCTGGTCACGCCGGAAACGCTGCAGCGGTGACGGTGTTGGATGACCGACGTCGTGTGCCACCGTCCGGGCGGTGATCTGGGCCATCTCTCCCCTGACGCCGCCGAGCGGCGTATCGGTGCAGAACAAGCGCGAACTCGGTTTGATCGTAGCGAAACCGGCATCGATGGCGGCGGAGCGGCGGCCGAGCCCGGACGCCCTACCATTCCCCCCTTGATCGGTTGACCAAATCCTGTCAGGCTGCCTTCACATCGAACAGATGAGCGCTCCGCCGCCGCCCCACCGCGACCTTCGGGACCCGCGGTTCGAACACGACGGGTGCGGCGTCGCCTTTGTGGCCACCACCTCGGGCGTCGCAGGCAACCACATCGTCGCTTCGGCGATGCGCGCGCTGGTCAACCTCGGCCACCGCGGCGCCACCGGGGCCGACCCGGATACCGGTGACGGGGCGGGCATCCTCCTCCAGGTTCCCCACGACTTCCTGAGGTCCACCGCCGGCGTCGGCCTTCCCCCTCCAGGCACCTACGGCGTCGGCATGGTGTTCCTTCCGGCCGACCGCGCGGCGCGCCGCGTCGCGCAAACCGTGATCGCCGACTGCTGCGCGGACGAGGGCATCCACCTGCTGGGCTGGCGCGACGTCCCCATCGACACTGCCGTGCCAGGGGTCACCGCAGCCAGGGCGATGCCCTGCATCCGGCAGTTCTTCGTCGCCGCCGTCGGGCTCGACGGGGACGCTCTCGAGCGGCGGCTCTACGTGCTGCGCAGAGTCATCGAGACCCGCGCTCGTAAGGCTGGCATGGATCGCCGCCACCTGCACATCGCGAGCCTGAGCAGCCGCACCATCGTCTACAAGGGGATGCTCACCGCCGAGCAGCTGGGACGCTTCTATGCCGACCTGGGCGACCCCGCGGTGAGGTCGGCCCTGGCCATCGTCCACGCGCGCTTCTCGACCAATGTGCTGCCTCGATGGGACCTCGCACACCCCGCGCGCATGTCCGCGCACAACGGCGAGATCAACACCTTGCGCGGCAACGCAGCGTGGATGTCGGCGCGCCAGTCGAAGTTCCGCAGCGCACTGTTCGGCGGCGACATCGACAAGATCCGCGACGTGCTCGACGCCGACGGCTCGGATTCGACGCAGTTCGACAATGCGCTGGAGCTGCTCACCATGTCGGGCCGCTCAGTCGAGCACGCGATGATGATGATGATCCCCGAGGCCTGGCACAGCAACGAGCTTCTCGACGAGGAGCGCCGCGCCTTTTACGAATTCCACGCGTCCCTGCTCGAGCCATGGGACGGGCCTGCCGCGA
>JALZAG010000022.1 GCA_030948445.1 Candidatus Dormiibacterota bacterium | reverse complement strand
TGCCCTTCGGCATCGCGCAGCAGGGCAAGTCGTTCCGCAATGAGATCTCACCGAGCAACTCGATCTTCCGCACTCGCGAGTTCGAGCAGATGGAGATGGAGTTCTTCTGCAAGCCCGGCACCGACCTGGAGTGGCACAGGTACTGGTGCGATGAGCGGATGCGCTGGTGGACGGAGAAGTGCGGCGTGCGGACCTCGCGGCTCCGCCTGCGCGTCCACCAGGCCGAAGAGCTCTCGCATTACAGCACCGCCACCAGTGACGTGGAGTACCTCTTTCCGTGGGGCTGGGGCGAATTGGAGGGGATCGCCGACCGCACCGACTTTGACCTGCGAGCCCACAGCACCCACAGCGGTCGAGATCTCAGCTATTTCGACACCGAGACCAACGAGTGCTACATCCCCTACGTGATCGAACCGGCAGCCGGCCTCGACCGCGCCTGTCTCACCATGCTGATGGATGCCTGGGACGAGGAGGAGGTGCGCGGTGAGAGGCGCACAGTTCTGCGCCTCCATCCGGACGTCTCACCGTGGCAGGTGGCCGTGTTGCCGCTCAGCAAGAAGACGCAGCTGACCGAAGTGGCCCGGCCACTCGCGGCGCGACTTCGCGCGCGGTTCCGCACCGACTACGACGAGACCCAAGGAATCGGCCGCCGTTACCGCCGTCAGGACGAGATTGGCACACCGCTTGCGGTCACCGTCGACTTCGACACCCTCGAGGACAACGCGGTGACCATCCGTGAGCGCGACGGCATGACCCAGGTGCGGGTCCCCCTCGACGGGCTGGAAGCCGCCTGTGAGGAGCAGCTTGCGGCCTGCAGGGCGGCCGCCCTGCAGCGCTCGCGTACCTAGGCTGCCGGCTTCTTGCGCGAGGCGGCCGCCGTGTCGACCCGGCGCCTGCGCAGCCGCGGGCGCTCGTGCAGGTGGCCTCTGCGGATCAGCACAAGGAAGACAGCGCCGACCCCAGCCATGAGGATGTCGTTGAAGCCACGGAACAACAGACCTGCGGCCGCACCGGCGGCCACGGGCACGCCGTTGGAGATCATCAACACCGTGAGCAGCCCTTCGAAGGGGCCAACTCCACCGGGGATGAGGCTGATCCCGGAGATGACAAAGCTGAGCGCCAGCACAAATGTCGCCGCGACGAACCCCACCTGCGTCTGCCCAACCGCGTGCAGCGCCATATAGAAGAGGAGATAGGAGAGGAACACCGCCGCGGCGTTGCAGAGAAGCACAGGGACAACGACCCGCAGGTGCAGCAACTCGATGAATGCTGGACGGATGGAGCGAAGCTGTGGGTCAAACCGACGCAGCACCTTGACCTTCTCCACGATCCCGATCGCCCAGCTGTAGGCCGGCTGCCAGATCAGGACGGTGAGGATGAAGAGGTGTACCAGCACCATGACGATCACCAGCAGCGCGATGTCGGGGTGCGACGCCACGCGCGGGAGCACCCCGAGGCCCATCAGCGTCATGAACAGCAGCTCCTGGAATGCGATGGTGGCGGTGATCTCGCCGGAGCTCCGCCGCGTGCCTGTCACCTCCTTGATCAGTGCGATGCGCGCGAGGTCGCCGGTGGGCATGAACACCATGGTCTGGCCGGCGAACTCGACGGCGATCGAGTGGCGGATGTCCACCTCCACCTTCACCTGCCGAAGCGTGAACCACCACGCCAGCGAGCGTGCCAGGTACGTGGCAACCGTCACCGGCAACATGAGCAGGATGAGCGCGACGTTGGCCCGGCGGAACACGCCAGCCAGCATTGCTGGGTTGACGGCCAGCACCAGGGCCAGCAGGCACAGCACCGCGATGATCTCGAGCGCGTAGTGGCGCAGTGTTCGCGCCATGGCGCCGATGACGCGATGTCGTTGGGAGGCCTCCCACGCGGCACCGGTCCAGTGCCCCACGCTCGCGATGGCGCGGTTGATCATCGGGCTGGGGCCGAGGTGCACGCCACCCCGTCACCATACGTGACCCGGCGCGAACGGCACGCGCTGGTGGGCGCTCAGCGGTTGGTGCGGTCGGGACTCGCTCAGGCGGCGCTGGTTGTCGCCGCGCCTCGTCCCGCGCGGCGACGACGCCACAGCAGCGCCGCCGCGGCGCTCAACGGGAACAGGGCCACCAGTGGGATCTCCGGTATAGCAGCGGGCGAACCGGCCAGCTGGCCACCCGTGCACCACGGGTTGTCGGGAACGCCGGCGCACGGGTTCGGCATCGTTGTCTGCGCACTGGGCTTGAGCAGCTGGACGCCGTTGCTCTGTGGGTAGCCGGTGATGCCTGCGGGGCAGGGTGCGTAGGCGCCGGATGCACACACCAGCTCAGCGAGCAGGACCGTGCTGTCGCCGCCTCCCGCCGTCGAGCAGGGCGGCCCATCGACGGTCTGGATCATCGGTGGATCACTGGTCAGACCCGATGCTCCGCCATCGGTGTTACCGAAGAAACAGTTGCGCGGGTTGGACAGGCTCGACTCGTTGGCGAGGTCGCCATTGCTCGGGTTGCCGAAACCACCGTTGTCGTGCAGGACGTTCTTCGAGATGACGTTGCCCTGAGCCTGGAAGGTGCACACACCTGGGGCGCTCACCCCTCCCTGGCAGGTAGATACGCCGCTCGTTGGTGGCGTCTCGGTGTCAGGGTAGTCGTGGGTGACGATCCCCCATCCCTTCTGGTTGTACAC
>JALZAG010000131.1 GCA_030948445.1 Candidatus Dormiibacterota bacterium | reverse complement strand
GTGGTCGCGGTGCTGTTCATCCTCCTGCAGGTCAAGCGGCACCGGCTGGTGCAGTGCGCCGCCCTCGCTGCGATGCTCGTCTTCCTCGGCGTGGAGACGTTCACGCCGCGCTTCAGCTGGTCGCCGTATTACAAGATCACGCAGACGCCGACATCCGCGAACACCATCAAGATCGCCGTCAACGGGGTGCCCCACCAGGACACCGCTGACGTCCTCCACGATCCCAAGCAGGTCAACAGTTTTCGGCCCTGGCCGTACCAGGACGCGGGCCCTCGCAACCCACTCAGCGACGTCCTCGTCGTCGGCGCCGGCAACGGCAATGACGTTGCGGTCGCGCTTGCCCACGGTGCCAAGCATGTCGACGCCGTGGAGATCGATCCCAAGCTGTACCAGATCGGGTTCGACAGCCATCCCAATCACCCGTACCAGGACGCGCGCGTCAGCGTGTACATCACCGACGGTCGCGAGTATCTTCAGCAGACCAGGACGCAGTACGACCTCATTCTCTTCGCGCTTCCCGACAGCCTGACGCTGGTGTCAGGCCAGGCGTCGCTGCGGCTCGAGAGCTACCTCTTCACCACCGAGGCGATGCAGACCGCCAAGCAGCACCTTCGTCCGGGCGGGTCGTTCTCCATGTACAACACGTATCGACAGACCTGGCTGGTCGACCGGCTGGCCAACACCCTGCAGCAGGTGTACGGGCGCACGCCGTGCCTGCGCCACTACGGGCTCACCTCGGTGGTGATGACCGACAGCGCCACCGCGGAAGTGCTGACCTGTCAGGCCACCTGGCAATCCGCGCCGGGCGCTTTCATCCCAGTCGCCGCCACCGATGACTACCCCTTCCTGTATCTCGAGACACCAAGCCTGCCCTCGCTGTACATCTGGACGCTGCTGCTGATCGCCGCGGGTGCGGTGATCTTCGTGCGTGCCACCGGCAACCGCATCCGTCCCATGACGAAATTCACCGATCTCTTCTTCATGGGCGCGGCTTTCCTGCTCCTGGAGACCAAGAGCGTCGTGCAGTTCGCGCTGCTCTTCGGCACCACCTGGTTCGTCAACGCGCTGGTGTTCATCGGCGTGTTGGTGGCCGTACTGGCGGCGATCGAGATCTCGCGGCGCTGGACATTCCGCCGGCCCAGGGTGCTGTATGCGCTGCTCCTCGTCAGCCTCGCCGTCGCATGGTTGGTGCCCCTGGACAGGCTTCTGGCACTCGACTTCCTGCCCCGGTTCGTGTGCGCGGTGCTGCTCGCCTTCACGCCAATCCTGATCGCCAACCTGATCTTCGCGCAGCGCTTCCGGGACGTCGCCGAGTCGGTCACTGCCTTCGGCGCCAACCTGCTTGGGGCCATGCTCGGCGGGATCCTCGAGTATCTGTCGCTGCTGACCGGCTATCGCGCGCTGCTGATCGTGGTCGCCGTCCTGTACGGAGTCTCGCTGCTGGCGAGTCCAGGGCTCCTGCGCAGCGTCGCAGCGATACAGGGCCAGCAGTGAGCTCGCCAAAGCGCATTCTCATGGTGCAGTGGGAATACGCCAAGGACGGCGGCGCCTCCTCCCGAGTCGTCAACGAGCTCGCGTCCGAACTTCTGAGAGCCGGGCACGATGTGGAAGTGATCGCGCAGGCTCCCTACGGGCCCTCCGACGTGGAGAGTCCGCCAGGTTTGCGGCTGACATTGACCAGCACGCGTGGCCGCTTCCTCGCTGGGTCGCACACCAGAGCCTGGGGTCAGCTGACGTTCCTCGCAGGCGTCCTCGGTCGGGCCGCGAAGTACGCGCACGACAAGGATTGTGTGATTACCGTTGATACGCCCACGGGTATCGGGCTTGCGGGCAACCTGATTCGACACCTGAGTCGCCGCCGCGTGCGACACATCTGCTGGATCTTGGACCTGTACCAACATCAGCTATTGGACCTGAAGGTGCCGGGTAGCTACGTCAAGCTGAGGCGGTTGCGGGCGGTCGTTGATCAGGTCGGTTACGCCCTCGCATCGGAGAAGGTGGTCCTCGGTGACTGCATGAAGGACTACCTGCGCGCCCACGGCGTGCGGAACAACGTCAGCGTGATCCCCATCTGGCAGGATGAGTGTCACGTCCACGCGGCCGATGACCGCGGAATTCGCGAACGCTGGCGCCTGGAGGGGAAGCGTTGTCTGTTGTACAGCGGGCGCGCAACCTACCGCCACCCCCTGACGCCACTTGTTGAAGCTGCTCGCAGATTGCCGCAGATGACCTTGGTACTCGTTGGTACCGGTGAGAATATCGACGCGGCACGACGTTTGGCGCAGGAGTACCGGCTGGACAACGTCCGTGTTGAAGCACCTGTTCCGGCCGGCGACGTCAACGAACTGCTCAGCATGGGTGAGGTGCATGCCGTGGCGCTGGACCCAGCGGCGACGGGTACATGCGTGCCCTCGAAAGCCTACGCGGCGATGGCGGTCGGGAGGCCGCTGATATTCCTTGGGGACCCTCGGTCCCAGGTCGCTCGAGACATCCGCGCCAGCGGGTGCGGCGCATCCGTTGATCCTGGAGATCTCACTGAGCTGTGCCGCGTGCTCGGCGACTGGCTCGCTGATCCGGACGGGTGGCGGGCGAAGGGGCAGGCAGGCCTGGCGTTCTTCTTGCGGTTCCGGGAGATGCGCGTCGTCTGCGAGACGTGGCTGTCGCACATCTGAGCTCGGCCTCAGATGAGCGGGCGGAGCACCAGCGTGTGCTCGCGGTCCGGACCCACTGACACGACGTCGACGTCCGCACCGCTCAGCTCTGCGAGCCGGTCGATGTACTCGCGGCACGCAGCCGGCAGCTCCTCGTAGCTGCGGCAGTTGCGGGTCGGTTCCATCCAGCCCGGCATCTCCTCGTACACCGGCTCGCAGTGCTTGAGGTGCGAGATGTTCGCCATCGGGTGGTCCCAGAACTCGCCGCGCCACTCGTAGCCGGTGCAGATGCGCAGAGTCTCCAGCTCGTCGAGCACGTCCACCTTGGTGAGCACGATCGAGTCGATGCCATTGGTGTCCACCGCGTAGCGCGCCACTGCGGCGTCGAACCAGCCGACACGGCGCGCGCGTCCGGTGGTGGTGCCGAACTCCGCTCCGATCTCGCGGATCCGCTCGCCCAGGGGGTCGGTGAGCTCGGTGGGGAATGGCCCGTAGCCGACGCGCGTGGTGTACGCCTTGAACACTCCGATGGTCTTGTCGATCTTCGACGGCGGGATGCCACTACCGGCGCAGGCACCGGCAGCGGTCGGCGCCGATGAGGTGACGTACGGGTACGTGCCCAGGTCGATGTCGAGCATCACTCCCTGCGCACCCTCCAGCAGGATGCGGTCGCCGCTGGCCACGGCGTCGCGGATCAAGGGGTGGATGTCGCGGATCATGTGATCGAGCCGCTCCGCGTAGCCGAGGTACTCGTCGAGGATGGCGCGTTCGTCGAATGGCTCTGCGTCGTACAGCCTGGTAAGCACCTCGTTCTTGAGCCG
>JALZAG010000186.1 GCA_030948445.1 Candidatus Dormiibacterota bacterium | reverse complement strand
TCTTGAGGCCGCTGAACGACAGCGCCCCGGGCAGCCGTGTTCGCGGCAGCGGGAACCGCGAGGCATCGCCGTCACGCGCGGCGCGCTGGATGGCTGGGCCGCCCGGATAGCCGAGGCCGAGCAGCCGCGCCGCCTTGTCGAACGCCTCGCCGGCGGCGTCATCGCGGGTGGATGCCAGGTGTATCGCGTCGCCGTGGTCGCGCAGCTCGACAACCTCGCTGTGACCCCCACTCACCACCAGCGCCAGATAGGGGGGCTCGAGCGCCAGGTCGCTCAACCACGCGCTGTACACATGCCCGGCCATGTGCGAGACGCCAACCATGGGCAGTGCACGGGCCACCGCTGCGGCCTGCGCGAAGGAAGCTCCGACGAGTAGGCAACCGGCCAAGCCGGGGCCTCGCGTCACGGCCACGGCGTCGACGTCGTCCCAGCCGCCGCGGAGGGCACGCAGGGCCTCCGCCACCACGGGCCCGATCACCTCGAGGTGCGCACGCGCGGCGAGGTCGGGAACGACTCCACCGTGCGGTGCATGGAGCTCGATCTGCGAGGAGACGATGCTGCTCACCACCTCGCGGCCGTCGCGCAACACCGCCGCCGCCGTCTCGTCGCACGAGGTCTCCAGCGCCAGGACGTTCAGAGCGGGTACTCCGGCGATGGCGCGCTGCCGATGCCGGCGACGTCGATGCTCGAGAAGATCTCCAGGAAGTGGCGCTTGAACGCTGGCGCGTGGATGCTGTCGCTCCACATGATCACCGCATCCTCGCCGTTGTCGGTGTAGTAGCCGCGGCGACGGCCGATCGATTTGAAGCCGAACCACTCGTACAGCCGAACGGCGTTGTCGTTGCCGGCTCGCACCTCCAGGGTCATCCAGCGCGCGCCGAGGTCATAGCTGCGTTGGATGAGAGCGGCGAACAGGGTCTTCCCGTAGCCCTTCCCCTGGTCGCTGCCACGTACGCCGATGGTGGTGACATGCGCCTCGTGGACGACCTTCCAGAGGCCCGCGTACCCGACGAGCTGGCCATCCTCCCTCAGCACGATGTAGGACGCCTGCCGGTTCTGGGCAAGCTCGGTTGCGTATGCGTTGCGCGGCCAGGGAGAGAGGAAGATCTCCCGCTCGATGACCTGCACGGCGGGAATGTCCTCTGGGCGCATGCGCTCGATGGCGACGCGCGGGACGACCTGCATGACACCCACCGCAAAGGCTGATCCGAAGAAGCCCGAGTCTACAGTGCCCTCGGCCTTTGCTCCGCGTTCATCATTGGATGGTTGCGCCCCTACTGCGCGTGGATGGCAGTGAGGCCGACGGGCTCCAACGGGGGCAGCGCCAGCGCGTGCGGTACTGCGGCGGCGAGCGTGCGGACCGGTTCGAGGGGCTCGACGCGCAGGCCGGCGATCTCGCTGGTCGCATACAGGGTGGCGGCGCTGTCGACCTCGTCGGCGCTGAGCCTCTGCACCGGGGAGAGTTGGTCCGTGCCCGCTGCCCCGCGCGCGAATCGCGCCGCGTAGACGCCTCCCCGGCCTGCGTCGGCGACCACTGTGAACTCGGCGCCGACAGCGGCGGTCACCGCCACGGCGATCGCCGCCAGGTTGCCAAGCCCGTGGAGGGGTAGCGAGCGCGCCGCCGCGAAGCCCAGTGCTGCGGCCATGGCGGCGCGTACGCCGCTGTAGGAACCCGGTCCGGTGAGCACCACCACCGCGGTGACCTCGCCGAGTGGGAACCCGGCGATCACTCCGGGGAGGCGGCGATCCAACTCTCCGCCGGCCATCTCCTGTTGTTCGATCACCGTGCCGTCAACGGTGGTGAGCAGGGCCCAAGCGTGCTCACGCGCAGCGGAGTCGAGGGCGATGACGGTCACGGCGCGCCCGTCCGATCCCTGAGGGCTGCCCAGGCCCGTTCGAGGTGCGCGGCGGAGTCTTGTTCCATGCGCAGCATCCGCTCGTTGTGAGGCAGCGCTGTGCCCGCGATGGTCACCGTGGTGGGGCGAAGGTGGCGGAGGTCCGCGTATGCGCCCCATTCGATGACCACGGCACCGGCTGCGAGGAGGGTGTCGAGGTCGAGAACGTCGACCGATGCACCGGGACCGAGGCGAAAGAGGTCGATGTGATGAACGGTGATCGTGGTGCCGTGATGAGGCTGATGGAGAACGAATGTCGGGCTACGCACCGCCGCCGCCTCCCCACCGGCGCCCACCACGACCCCGCGGACCAGGCACGTCTTGCCGGCGCCGAGCGGCCCTTCCAGGACGAGCACGTCACCGGTGCGCAGCGCGGCCCCGAGCGCGGCGCCGTAGTGTTCGGTGGTCTGCGGCGAGTCGCTGTGCAACTCGATGACCATCGTCACGCGAAGTGCTCGAAGAGAGAGGACGGCGGGGTCTGCTCGGTGCCCCCGCGGCGATCCAGCAGGCGTAGACCCGAACCCTCGCTGAGGATTCCGACGACGCTCAGCGGAGCCAGCTCGGCCGGCCATTCGCGCAGGAGCTCGTCGAGCTGGGGCTCGGCGACGGCAGCGACGAGCTCGAAGTCTTCGCCGCCTCCCACCGCGAGTTCCAGCCATCTGTGACCGAAACGTGACCGCAAACCCTCGTCAACCGGTAGGCGGTCGACCCAGAGCTCGGCGGCACAGCGGCTGGCGGCGGCTGTCCGTGCAAGGTCGACGAGGATCCCGTCGCTGACGTCGCCGGCACACTGGACACCAGCGTGCAGCAACCGGGCTCCCTCACGCAGGCGCACGACGGGGTCAAGGTGAGCGTCGATCCAATCGCGCGCCACATCCGATGCCGTGTCAACGCCCTCGAGGAGCAACTGCAGCCCTGCTGCTGAACGGCCCAGCACGCCGGTGACCACGATCAGGTCGCCGGGACGGCCAGCGGCCCGCCGCAGCGCCTGTCCCCTGGGCAGGCTGCCAATGACGCAGATGTCGATCACCAGCGGCCCGTCGATGGCACTGAGGTCTCCGCCCACCACCGGGCAACCGACGGCCGCCGCCGCCCGGCATAGCCCGGACTGGATGGCCACGAGGTCCTCGACCTCCTCGGAGCTGCGCGCGCAGAGGGTGGCAACGCAGTTCTCGGCCTCCGCGCCCATCGCCGCCAGGTCGGAGATCGCCACAGCGAAGGCCCGGGCGCCAAGCCGCTGCGGATCGATCCAGGAGCGGCGGAAATCGACATCCTCAACGAGCGCATCGACGCTGACCGCCAGGTCGCGGCCCGCCGGTGGGCTCCAGACCGCCGCGTCGTCCCCGCTCGCCGGCCCCGACGGGCAGGCGTCCCGGGCGATGCCCACCAAGCGCTCGAGCAGGGCGCGCTCCCCGGCCTCCGCGAGGGTGGGGCCCCCGGCGCCGAAGCGCCGAGGCGAGGGCGATGCTGGGCTCGGTGGCATGGTCCGCCTACTCTACGGACCCGCCCGGGATCGACCTCGGACGCGCCTGACGGGTTTGCATTCGAGTGCTCCGACCCTCTATCGTGCCGCGGGTCGCAGGGGCCCGCACCCCGCGTTTGAACCAGTCATTTCAGGGCCTCGGCGACGGGGAACGGAGGACACCTATTGCGGGGTACTCGAAAGATTCTGTCGATCGTGGTCGGCTGTGGTGCCCTCATGAGCATCGGCATCACCTCAATTCCCACCGGGCGGGCTGACACCAGCCCCACCGACGCGCTGCGGGCGCGACGGGCACAACTGCTCCTGCAGTTGGCGACCCTCGAACCAGCCAAGAACAGCGCCTCCTCCGCTCTCGCCGCCGCCGAACGCGCCTTCGCGGCCGAGCAGGGACAGTTGCTGACGGCCCAGCAGAAGCTCGCCGCCATCAACGCTCGCCTGCTCGCCCTCAGCGGTCAGATCGCCGACGACCAGGCGACGATCATCAAGGCCAAGCACGACCTGGGCACGCTGACCCGCCAGACATACGAGAGCACCGCCACCAGCTCGTGGGTGGCAGCCGTGCTCAGCGCGACCACCTTCAACCAGGCCATGGACCGCCTCGCCGGCACCTCGCACGTCGCCGAGCAGGTCCGCAACCTCCAGACGAGCGTGCGTGCCAAGCAAGACGCAATCGCCAGCGAGAAGGCGGAGATCCAGAAGGACGCTGCCAGCACCTTGAGCCTGGAAGGGCAGCTCGCCCAGGACAGCAACGCGTTGCTGATGCTCGTCGAGACGCGCAACGCCGCCCTGCAGTCGGCAAGCGCACCGGCGCGGGCCATCGAGAACCAGATTGCTGAGATCGACCAGCAGCTGGCGGCGGGCAGCGCTCCCAAGCGCTCAACGGCCGAGGGACAGAGTTCGTGTGGAAATCACTTCGCGTATGGCCAGTGCACGTGGTACGTCGCCTCGCGGCGCTGCATCCCGTGGGTCGGCAACGCCAAGGACTGGTTCACCAACGCGGCCAGGATGGGCTACCCCGAGGGGCACACTCCCCAGGTCGGCGCCGTGGTGACCTTCTGGCCCGGCGGTGACGGAGCCAGCCGCGTCGGCCACGTCGGTTACGTCGAGGCGGTGGGTCCGGCGTCCGGCGTCCCCGCAGGGTACTTCCGGTTCTCAGAGATGAACTACAACGGTTGGAACCGGGTCAACTACCGGACACTGCCTGACAACTCCGGCGGTATCCAAGGATTCATCTACGCGAAGTAGGCCCGCCTGATCTGATCGAGGCGGCCGTCGTCGAGGTCGCGCAGTGATTCCAACCTGACGCTCGCGGCGGCGAGGCGCGGGTCGGACGCGGTCACCCCATCGGGGACCGCCACGCACGGCATCCCGGCCGCGCGAGCCGACAGAACCCCGTTCACGGAATCCTCGATGGCCAGGCAGCTCGCAGGGCTGACGCCGAGCTCGGAAGCGGTGCGCAGGTAGATGTCGGGTGCCGGCTTGCCCTGGGCGTCGTCCACAGCAGAGCAGACGACGTCAACGGCGCTGGCGATTCCCAGGCTTTCGAGGACGGCGCTGATGAGCTCGGATGGCGACGATGACGCCACCGCGCAGAGAAGCCCGGCCCGGCGCACCGTTGCCACCGCCGGCAGGGCGCCCTCGATGGCCACACCCTCGGCACGCACGTGGCGAATGACACCGTCGACGATGCGGCGGGTCACCTCGTCGACGGACCAACCCGACCACGGTTGCCCGCTGTACCGCGCGGCAACGACCTCTGCCACCCGCATGCCCATGGTCTGACGGCACTCGGCCTCGCTGAGGTGCACGCCAACGGCGGCGAAAACCTCGATCTCCACGCTGCGCCACACCGGCTCGGTGTCAATGAGGACGCCGTCCATGTCGAAGATGACCGCCCGCAGCGCGGCGGTCGCCGTCTGCGCCGCCACCGTGGACGTCACGCGTCGCGCCGTCCTTCCAACGCTCGGCGGGCGCGCTCCTGCGCCAGAGGCAACTCCTCGAGCAGGTCGCGTGGCAGCGCACCGGCCCTGCCCAGACGCGCCTGCACACCAAGCGCGGCCTCCCCATGGATGAACACCGCCGTCACCGCGGCATCGAAGGTGTCGAGACCCTGAGCCAGGAACGCTCCCAGCAGCCCCGAGAGCACGTCGCCACTGCCCGCGGTGGCCAGGGCCACCACCCGGATGTCACTGAGGTGCACGCGACCGTCGGGCGCGGCGACCACCGTGTCGCTGCCCTTGAGCACCACCACGGTGCCGGTGCGGCGCGCGTAGTCGACGGCAAGCTCGCGCCGCCCGGATTGCACGTCGGCGGCGTCGATGCCGCACAGTCTGCCCATCTCCGCGGGATGCGGCGTGAGGACCACCGGCTGCGGGCACGAGCGCCAGTCGAACAGGGCCGCGGCGGCGATGTTGAGGCCGTCGGCATCAACCACTGTGGGGGCCGGAAGCTCGGCGAGGAGGCTGAGGATCATCTCCTCGGTGCCGGTGGCACGTCCCACGCCGGGTCCCACCACCATCGCTGTTGCATCGCCGAGGTGACGCTCACGCAGCTCGCTCAATGCCTCCGGTGCCAATCCACCGCCGGCGGCGTGAAGCGGGTGGGCCATCACCTCGAGCGTCTGCGCCGCGACCACACCGTAGATGGGTTCGGGCACACACACGCGGACCTTGCCCGCACCACCGCGCGCGGCGGCGGTTGCACTCATCAGCGGTGCGCCGCTGAATCCGACGGCGCCGCCGACGACCACCACGGTTCCGAACGTGCCCTTGTGCGCGTTGTCGGGTCGCTCCGGGAGCGAAAGGCCTTGCGGGACAGGGGCGAACGGCACCCAGCTGACCGCGCCGACCGCGGCGCCGTCCGAGCCCGTGGTCACTCCACAGTGACCGATTTGGCGAGGTTGCGAGGTTGGTCGACGTCGCAACCGCGCTCTACAGCGACGTGGTATGCGAACAGTTGCAGCGGGACGATGTTCACGAGTGGCGAGACGAGCTCGTCGGCGAGTGGGACCTCGACGAGGTCGCGGACGAACCCGGCATCGAATGGGTTCTCGCCGGCGGTGACCACGGCGATCACCGGCGCATCACGCGAGCTCACCTCCTGGATGTTGCTCACCATCTTGGGCAGGGTGCGCGACCGGGTTGCGATCGCCACCACTGGCACATCCGGGTCGAGCAACGCGATGGGTCCGTGCTTCAGCTCACCGGCGGCGTATCCCTCGGCGTGGATGTAGGAGATCTCCTTGAGCTTCAGAGCGCCCTCCAGGGCGACCGGGAAGTTGATACCGCGGCCGATGTACATCGCGTTGCGGGTGTGCGCGTAACGTTGAGCCATCTCGGCAAGCTGCGGTTCGAGCAGCAGCGCCTCCTGGATGAGGTCTGGCACCTCGCTGAGCGCAGCCGCGAGGCGCTGATGCTCCTCGTCGGCGAGCACGCCGCGCGCCTGGCCGAGGTGCAGGGCGATGAGGATCCCGCAGGCGATCTGGTTGAGCATGGTCTTGGTGGCTGCCACGCAGATCTCTGGACCGGATTGCATGTAGACAACGCCATCCGCCTCCATCGACAGGGCGCTGCCGACGACGTTGGTCACTGCGATGACGGTGGCCCCGTGACGCCGCGCTTCACGCACCGCGGCCATGGTGTCGGCGGTCTCGCCAGACTGTGAGAATGCCAGCACGAGGGTGGTGGCGTCGATGAGAGGGTCGGCATAGCGGAACTCGCTCGACGGCTGGACGTCGCAGTGGACGCGTGCCAGTCGTTCGATGGCGTACTTGGTCACCATGCCCGCGATCCACGCCGAGCCACACGCCACGATGGTCACCTGGCGGACCGCGCGAAGGTGCGCCTCATCGAGGGGGATGTCCTGAAGGTCGACGAGGCCGTCGTCATCGATTCGACCCCGAAGGGCGCTGCGGAGAGCCTCGGGCTGCTCGTGGATCTCCTTGAGCATGAAGTGAGGAAACCCGTTCTTCTGGGCCTGTTCGGCCTCCCATGTCACCGCGATGACGCGGGGCTCGACGGGGGAACCGTCGAGACTGGTGAGCGCCACCGAATCCGGCGAGACCGACGCAACCTCTCCCTCCCCCACCAGCACCACGCGCTTGGTGTACGGGATCAATGCGGTGATGTCACTGCTGACGAACACCTCGTCGTCCCCGAGGCCAATCACCAGCGGTGCATTCAGCCGTGCGCCGACGATGCGCGTGGGCTCGTCGGCCGAAACCACCACCAACGCGTACGCACCGCGAATACGCTTCAGGGCGGACCGCACCGCGTCGGCCAGGTCACCGTCGTAGTACTGCTCGATGAGGTGCGGGACCACCTCGGTGTCGGTGTCGCTTGTGAACTCGTGCCCGGCGGCGGTGAGCTCCACGCGCAGCTCGCGGTAGTTCTCAATGATGCCGTTGTGGATGATGTGGATGCGCCCCGTGCAGTCTCGATGGGGATGGGCATTCGCCACAGTGGGCCGGCCGTGGGTCGCCCAGCGTGTGTGTCCGATCCCGGTGTGCCCGGCGGGCATGCCACTGCGCTCGAGCTGCTGGATCAGATCGGCCACCTTGAGGTTGCTCTTGGCGACCGTGGTGGCACCACCATCATCATCGAGCACCGCGATACCGGCGGAGTCGTAGCCTCGGTACTCGAGCCTCTGCAGGCTGTCGAGAAGGACCGAGGCGGCCTGGCGCGGCCCGGTGTAGCCGATGATTCCACACATCTGGTTTGGTGAACGCCTCTGGGAAAGGGGTGGTTACTCGTCGGAGCTTGGGCCCGGCGGTCCCGCGCCGCCCCGCCTACGTGGTGGGGGAAGGTGTCGGCGCCGGCGTCGCGGCCGCTGTCGGCGAAGGCGTCGGTTGGCTGAGCGACGCCACCGTGATGGTCACGGTGACCCTGGTCGGGTTAGCGGTCACCCCCGCTGGGGGCGTCAGGTCGACGGTGAAGCTGAGGGTGCCCGTGATCCCGTTCAGGGAGATCGCCTCGGTCTGCACTGAGTCGAGCGTGTTGAGGAGGTCTTGGGGACCGTTGAGGACGACCGTTGCCGGGCTGACGCTCTCTGCAGCGAGGTAGTGGCCGGCGGCGACCGATCCCGACACCTTGGGCAGCACCGCGCTGGCCCGTGACGTGAGGCTGGCGGCCACCTCGATGGTCACCAGCACGGTGGACTGTGGGTGCCCGTTGACGGTAATGCTGAGCCCGAAGTTACCGAGCCGCTGCCCGGTGCGCGAGTCAAAGAGTTGGACGGTCTCATCAGCCTGGAAGTTGGTCTTCTGGTTGGCCAGGTTGACGGTCACCTTCGCCTGGACACCGGCAAGCTGGTGCTGCGGGCCGATCACAGTCACCGCCAACGGCGTTGTCACCGCGTTGACCACGACGTAGCCCTGGGGCGGGTGCGGGTTGGTATCGACAGTGACATTGACCGACCGCGAGTCGAGGCGATCGACCTCGGCGGTGATGCTCGACGGTGGACTCTCGAGTGCAACGTCGCGGTCGTTGTTGATGACCGAGAGCGGCACACTCTGCACGCCGGCCTGCCGGATTGCCCTGTAGTCGACATTGACAACCAGATCGGAGGGGGTGAAGGCGCTGAGGTGATCGCGGGTGCCGCTCACCCTGATCACGAGGTCGGGGATGGCGTGGACCAGGACGTACGGCGCCACTGAACCCGTGTCCTGCGGAACCGGGATGGTGACCGAGCGCGTATCCGGTGGGTTGCTGGCGTACGCCACGCCGGCCCAGAGGACCGCCGCCAGCACCGCCGCGGTGCCCTTGAGGCGCAGGTTGCGGGTCGCGAAGCCTGGAACCCTCACGGGTGTGTCCTGCGCCGAATCGCCCGTAGAGCCGAGGGCCGAGGCATCAGTCCCTGTCGTTGCGGCGCGTCAGCACCTGTCATGGCCATCAGCGTTGTGCGCAGGGTCTTCGCGTCCAGCCCACGGATGATTCTTCCCTCGTGTGCCACGCTGATCAACCCGGTCTCCTCGCTGACGATCAACACGGTGGCATCGCTCTGCAGCGTGAGCCCGACAGCGGCTCGGTGGCGTGTGCCCATGCGGCCGACGCCGGGGATGGTCTCAGCAAGCGGCAGAACGCAGCCTGCTGCCACCAACCGCGCCTCGCGGATGATCACGGCACCGTCGTGCAGTGAGGTGCCGGGCATGAAGATGGTGGCCAACATCTCGGCGCTGACCTCGCCGTTGATGCGTACTCCGGTGGTGGCGATGTTCTCGAGTCCGGTCTCGTGTTCGAAAACGATCAGGCCTCCAGTCTTGCGCTCGCTCAGGGACGAGGCGGCGCGAATCACCTCGTCGATGGAGCGTTGCGCGTCAGCACCGGCATGCTGTCCCAGCAGGGAACGCACCGGGCCGAGGCGACCCACCTGGTCCAGCGCACGCCGCAACTCGGGCTGGAAAAGGATGACGGCCGCGATCACGATAGCCTGGCCGCCGTTGGCGAAGATGAACTGCAGCAGGCGGAGGTGCAGCGCCTCAGCCGCCAGGCCGACGGCGATGATCACCCCGAGGCCGACCGCCAGTTGAGCTGCCTGCGTACCACGGATCAGCTTCAGCAGCTGGTACAGGAGCACGGCGACGATGACGACGTCGAGAACGTCGCGCCAGCCGATGTTCTGCAGGAAGATGAGCGCGTCGCGCCAGGGCGAGCTCACGATCGCGCCGCCAAGGATCGCGCCACCGGTGTGGCCGCACCCTCGAACACCAGCGCGAGCAACGCCATCTGCGTCCAGAGGCGGTTCTCCGCCTGGTCGAAAACCACTGAGCGGGGGCCGTCCAGCACCCGGTCAGTGATCTCCTCGCCGCGGTGTGCGGGAAGGCAGTGCATGACGCGCGCGGTCGGCGGGGCGAGCGCCAGCAGGGTCTCGTTGACCTGGAGGTGGCCGAAGTCCTCACGCCGGCGCTGCTGCTCGGCTTCCTGGCCCATGCTTGTCCACACGTCCGTGTACACAACGTCGACGTCGCGCAGGGCGGCCGCCGGGTCGTGACCGACGGCGAACCCTGTGCCGTTGCCGCGCAGGCTGGCCGCGCGGTCGAGGACGGACTGCGCTGGTTCGTAGCCCGGCGGTGACACGACGCGAAAGTCGATGCCGGTGATCGCCGCGGCGTACAGCCACGAGGTGCAGACGTTGTTGCCGTCGCCGATATAGGCGACGTGCGACCCGGCCACCTTCCCGGTGGTCTCCAACACCGTCATGAGGTCGGCGAGCAGCTGGCAGGGATGTTCGGTGTTGGTCATGCCACTGATCACGGGACCCCGCACCGCCGCGGCAATGGCCAACAGGTCGCGCTGCGAGGTCAGGCGCGCGATCACTCCGTCCGCGTAGCGGTCGAGGATGCGAGCGATGTCAGAGGCTGTCTCTCTCTCGCCGAGGCGGATCTCGTCGCCGAAGAGCGCGATGGGGTGGCCGCCGAGCCTGTTGATCGCCACCTCGAATGACACCCGCGTGCGGTTGCTGGGGCGTTGAAAGATGAGTGCGAGATTGAGACCGTCCAAGGGCTTGCCCAAGTCCGCGCCGGCTTTGGCGCGCACGGCGAGGTCGAGCACCGCAGTGATCTCATCTCGATCGAGGTCGGCGATGCTGAGCAGGTCGCGGCCGGAGAGTGCGCGAGACATCGACCAATCCAGTATATGAGCGCACAGAGAATGCGCCCGACTCCGCGCAACGAGATGCGTTGCATCGTGCCTGCCCGTTAGGGTTGAGCCTTGTGAACATCGTCGTGGTCGTCTGCGGTGGGCTCACCGAGACGCTGCAGGCCGCCCCGCTGATCGCCGCCGTGTCCGCCGGTGTCGACGAGCCATTGCTTGTGGTTGGCCCCGCCGCTGCCACCGACCTGGTCCAGGGTCTGCGGGGTGTCGATAGCTTCCTACCGGTGCGCGGGTTGGAGGCTCACCCCTCCGCCATCGGTCTCGGCCGTCTCTGGAAGCAGCTGCGTGGCCGGCGGCTGGACGCGGCGGTGCTCTGCAGCGAGCTCGCCTCGGTCCGCGCCGCGGTGTACGCGGCCGGCATCCCTCGGCGGGTCGGCTGCGCCGGCGGGCTCAGCGACCACCTCCTGAGCGAGGCTGTCCCCTGTCCCGCCACGGGCAACCGCGCCCAGGCGTGGGTGCGTCTGGCCGCGGCTCTCGGCATCACCGGCGGCCCCATAGGCACCGAGTTTCTTCCGCCAGCGGAGGCCGGGCGAAGCGCCGAGCAGCTGCTCCTCAGCAAGGGGGTCGGCGGCGACGGGCGGCTCCTGGTGGCCATCGCGCCGGGGCACGGGTTCGCCGACGTCGGGGCGGCACCGTGGGGGCCGGAGCGCTTCGCCCACCTCGCCAACCGCCTGGCGACTCGTCACGGCGCCGGGGTCGTCCTGGTCGGCGACCCGGGTGATCGCGAGACCGCTGAGGCCATGCTCCTCGACCTCGCGGCGGACACAGTGGATCTCTGCGGCGAGCTCGACCTCGCGACCACCGCGGCCGTCATCGCGCGCTGCGATCTGCTCATCGCGACCGACACCCCCCTCCTCCATCTCGCGGCGGCGGTGGGCACCGCGTCGGTGGGGCTTTTCGGGCCGACCAGCGGCCGAGTCCGCGCCCCGGCCGGCGGTCAGCACCGGGTGGTGCAGGCGTTGCCCAACGGGCGCGCGCCTGCCAGTCTCGACCAGATTCGCGTCGACGACGTCCTCGCCGGTATCGAGGCGGCCCTGTAGGGCTCGTCCACCTCAGGACCACCGCCGGAGGGTTGCACCCGTTTGCCTGGTGCAATCCTTGTGACACGGCAGGCACAATCCTCCCTCGGGAGGGAAAAGAGCCGGGCGGTCAATTGAGGGCGGAGGTGGCAGGCGTGCTCAGAAGGCGCGGAGCCAGGCAGCTGACGAGTGGGCTTGCGGCGGGCGCCGTCATGGTGAGCTTCGCTCTGCTCGCTGCGGGGCGCGCCGGCGCGGTGGGCCTACCGATTTCCCCCGTGCCGACGCCAGTCCTTCCGGCGCTCACGCCGACACCGCTTCCGGTTCCGACGGCACTCCCCCCACTGCCGCTGCCGACACCCAAGCTGCCGAGCCTCCCGGGCGTCCCTGGGGTTCCTGGCGGTCTTGGCGTTCCGGGGATCCCCGGAGGGCCGCCCGGCGGGCTGCCGGGCTCATCCGGCACGGGCCTGCCGCCCATCGGCCTGCCCCAGCCGTTCCAGCCGCCGGGATCTCCGTGGGTACCCGGCGGTGCCTCCGGGACGTCGCCGGGCAGCCCGGGCAGCGTTGGCCAGACGCAGGTGGACACGTCGGTCCTGGGAGCTCTGCTGGGACTCTTGGGGACCCCGGCGAGCGTCGGCGTTGAGCAACCGTCGTTGGAGCACTTCAGCATCGACTCATCGCTGGCCGGACAGAGGGTGTCGGGGGGCGGAGCGGGCGGTGGCAGCGGGCCGGCGCGTTCGGCCGTGGTTCTGTGGGTCCTCTGTGTGGTGATGGTCGTCGCCTTGACGGCGGCGGCGGTCTCCCGTCAGCGCCGGCGGCGGCTCTCGCGGCTGCGGGCCCTCGCCGTGGCACCGCTTCTCCTGCTGGTCGGGGTGATGACCGTCACCGCCGCACAGGGAACGCTGTTCGGGGCAGCGCCGTCGGGTACCCCGGCAACCCTTGCGCTCGCCAACGCGGCAAGCCACGCGGCGCCGGCCGCAAGCAGCCGATCGACCAGCGGCTCCACCCTCTTCACGCGGGTGGTGGCGTTTGAGACCCAGATCGCCGCCGCCCAGGCTGAGCTGACATCGCCGTCAGCCAGTCAGGGCGTTGCTCTTCTGCGCGAGGAGCGCAGCCTCGCCACCTCGCTCGAGGGAATCCTGCAGCAGGAGTACAACTTCTTCGCCGCCGTGGCCCACGATTCGACGCAGGCCTCAGCCCTCCTGCAGGCCGCGGCGATCGAGCCCGCGAAGGTTCGGAACGTTGTCACCTACAACGTCCAGGCGGTCCAGGCTCAGCTCGCTCAACAGGCTGCCATCGCCCAGGCGTCTCAAACCCATATCGTGATCGGCCCCGTCGCGGTCCCGGCGATCGCGGCGGCGGTGGCAACTCCGCCTGGTTCGGCCGCGTTGGTGTGGCCGATGAGCGGGGTGATCACCCAGGGCTTTGGAGCCAGCCCGTTCGCGATCGAGCCCGCGGTGACCCTGGCCGGGATCACGTACCCACACTTCCACACGGGCATCGACATCGCCGCTCCGTTCGAAACCCCGGTGCAGTCGGCCGCTGACGGGGTAGTGGCCCTGGCTGGGGCTGAGACCGACGGGCTCGGCCACCTGGTGGGCTACGGCAATTACGTGGTGGTCGCGCACGGCAACGGGATGGTCACCCTGTACGGCCACCTCGCACAGGTGCTGGTCCAGCCCGGCCAGGTTGTCCACGCCGGTGACCCCATTGGCCGCGAGGGTTCCACCGGCAACTCCACCGGACCACACGTCCATTTCGAGCTGCGGGTCAACGGCAGTCCGGCCAACCCCGCCAGCTACGTGCAGCCGCGGTAGCGCTCCCCAGGTCCTGCGGACAAATCGTCAGCCGCGCGGGGCGACCAGGAGGCGCCCCAGCCGCCTCACCATGTACGCCACCGCGGCGTACACGGCCATGGCCAGGAGGGACCCCACCTCGAACGGGTGCCCATTGACTGAGTGGTCGGCGAACACAGGGTGAAAGGGGCCGACCAGCGGCCCCGTGATCTTGTAGAGGAAGTTGGCGAAGCCCGCGCTCTCGTTGGCGCCGGCCACCTTGAGGATCACGCGCAGCGCGATCAACGACTCGACCACCAGCAACGCCAGCCGGACGAGCTGACCCGTTCGCCCGCGCAGCTCGCGCGCCCACCGGCGAGCGAGTGGTGACAGCGAGCCCACCCCCCGGGACCCACCTGCGGCTAAAAGACCCAGGCGCGATCGCCAGTCCCGGGTCGGCGCCGGGTCAGATGGCATGGCGAGAGGGATCGCGTGCGGCGCAGAGGTCTCGGGGGAAACGGGCTCGGCGATCCTCCGTCCGACACTGAACTCGTTGCCCTCGGGGTCGGCGAGCAGCACCCAGCCCTCGCCTTCGGCCTGGCGGTGGTCGGCCACGAGCGTGGCGCCCAGGTTGACGAGGCGGTCCACCTCTTCGTCCCGCGACCGGTCCGTCGGCGTCAGGTCGAGGTGCATCTTGCTGGCGCCCCCGGTCGGTTCCGAGGCCTTCATGAAAAGCAGGTTTGGGCCCGCGCCCGGGCTCACCAGCAGCCCCTCCGGATCCTCCGGTTCGTTCCGGTTTTCCGGGTCCTCCTCGAAATCGGTGGCCTTGGCCCAGAAGGAGACCAGCGGGTAGGGATCGTCGCAGTCGACGGTGATGTTCTGGATGCGCACGGCTATGGGATTCTCACCTTTGGGCGCGATTGACGCAACTGCCCCCCATCAGCGGATATACATGAAGTTGCGCCGCAGCACGTCGAGATTGTCGACGGCCAGCGCCGTTCCGCGGACCGTGCAGCCGTCCGGGTCGCTGGCGACGCGCGCGGAGCATGCACTGACAATACCGAGGTGACGCTCCAACCCTTCGAGCCTCGCACCCCCTCCGGTGAGCAGAAGACCGGCCCGCCTGACGTCTTGACGAAGCGCCGCCGGGGTCTCGTCCAGCACCTCGAGTAGCGCAGTATCGAGCGCCCGGAGATGCTCCGTCACCAGCGGGATCAGTTCGTGTGACGAGAGCAGCACTCCGCCGATCTCCGCGGTGCGCTCCTCGTGCGTCGCCGCCACCAGAAGTCGACCAGCGCCGTGCAGCTCGTCGGTGGTGAGCGTGACCCCGTGCACCGACTCGACATGCGCCAGGAGCCGGTCGTACAACGCGTCGGAGCCCACGCTGATCGAGCGGCCAGTCACCGTGCCCTCCAGGGCCAGGACGGCGATGTCGGTCTTGCCAGCCCCGATGTCGATGACGAGGCTGGCACGAGGGGCGGTGACCGCGACACCCGCGCCCATCGCCGCGGCGATCGCAGCGTCGATGAGGTACACGGTGCGCGAGCCGGCCCGGGCTGCGGCGTCAAGAACCGACCGGCGATCGTCCCCGCTCATACCGGCGCGGACCGCGATCACCAGGTCCGGCTTGAAGATTCGCTGTCGACCCGCAGCGCGATTCACGGCGTGTTGAACGAGTGCCGTCAGCGCCCGCCGGTCGGCGATGTTGCCGCCCTTCAGAGGCCGGCGAAGCTCGAGGGTGAGGTCGCCGGCGGCCGCCTCGATCGCCGCGGTACCCAAGAAACTGAGCGCGGGCTCGCCCTCCTGGATGGCCACCACCGACGGCTCGGCGACCACCGTACCCTCGCCGCGGGTGATCACCCGGATGGTTCCCGTGCCGAGGTCAACGCCGAGCTTCTTGCCGAGCACGCGTCGGCCTAGTCGCCGACCACGCCGCTGAGGTCGCGCGTGGCCGGCTCGCCGCCAGTGTCAACAGTGATTCGCTGCACGTCGGCGCCGAGCCCGCGCAGCTTGTCCTCGAGCGCTTCGTAGCCGCGGTCGAGGTGGTACACGCCGTCAAGGTCACTCGTGCCCTGCGCGCACAGCGCGGCAATCACCAGCGCCGCGCCGGAACGGATGTCAGGGACGGTTGCCCGCGTCGCGTGTAGCGCCACCGGTCCCTCGACGATGGCGCTGCGGCCTTCGACGCTGATGCGTGCTCCGAAATCGAGCAACGCCGGCACGTGTCGAAATCGATTCTCGTACAGCGCTTCGCTGACGATGCTGGTGCCAGTCGCCTGGGTCATGAGCGCGCAGTACTGCGGTTGCAGGTCGGTGGCGAACCCCGGGTGAGGCCAGGTGGTCACGTCCACGCAATGCAGCCTGCCTCCGCGCACGCGCACATGGCTGGCACCTTCGACCACCTCCGCGCCCGCGCTGCGCAGCTTGTTGATGAGCCAGCGAACATCGCTGGGGCGCATCCGGTCGACCAGCACGTCGCCACCGGTGGCAGCGGCCGCGGCCATGTACGTTCCAGCCTCGATGTAGTCCGTGGTCACGCTGTGCGTGGTGCCATGCAACAGCCCGCTCTGGCCCTCGATGACGATCAACTCGCTGCCGGCCCCGGCGATGTGCGCCCCCATCCCCACCAGGCAGCGCACCAGGTCGAAGACGTGCGGCTCGCGCGCCGCGTTGGCGATGACCGTGATCCCCTCGGCCAGCACTGCGGCCATGATCAGGTTCTCAGTGCCGGTGACGGTCGGAATGTCGAGGTCGATGCGCGCGCCCCGCAGCCGGGGAGCGTGGGCGGCGTACATGTCGGCGCGTTCCTCGACCATCGCACCCATGAGACGCAGCCCCTCGAGGTGCTGTTCCACGCGACGCATGCCGATGTCATCACCACCGGGTTTGGCGATGGCAGCTTCCCCGGTGCGCGCGATCAGCGCACCAAGGAGCAGGAACGAGCCGCGCATGCGCCTGGTCAGGTCGGCCCCCACGTCGATTGACCGAACCTCCTCGGCATGGAGGCGCCACGACGATGAGGACAGCCGGTCGACGGCCACGCCGAGGTGCCCGAGCATCGCCGCCATCGCCTCGATGTCCTCGATATCGGGCACGTTGCGCAGCTCCAGCACCTGGTCGGTCAGCAGCGACGCCGCCATCACCGGGAGGGCGGCGTTCTTGCTACCAGAGATCGAGACGGTGCCCTGGAGAGGTTGGGGGCCAGAGATGCGCAGCAGATCCATCAGCAGCGTAAACGTATCCCAGCAGGGGTCGGTTCTGCGCCCGGGCTGGGCACATCGGAGGTTCGATCGGCGAAACTGAAGCCACAAGAGCGCACCAATTGGAGAGGCACGCAATGGCAACGGCGACCGTAACCCCGCTCGGCAGAATCGAAAGCCTGCTCGGCGGCGAGGCTCAGAACCTCCTCGAGCACCGCTCCGCGACCGTTCGCAAGGAACTTCTCCACCTCCCGGGGCCGGATTTCGTGGACCGGGTGGTCGCAGCCAGCGATCGCAACGTGCGCGTCCTGCGCAGCCTCGAAAGCCTCTTCGGCCATGGGCGGCTCGCCCACACTGGATACCTCTCCATCCTCCCGGTCGACCAGGGCGTCGAGCACTCTGCGGGCGCATCCTTCGCCACCAACCCCGCCTACTTCGACAGCGAGAAAATCGTCGAGCTCGCGGTGGAAGGCGGCTGCAATGCCGTGGCCTCGACGTTTGGCGTGCTCGGCTCCGTGGCACGGCGCTGGGCGCACCGCATCCCGTTCATCGTCAAGCTCAACCACAACGAGCTGCTGACCTACCCCAACCGCTTTGACCAGGTCATGTTCGGCAACGTCCAGCAGGCCTGGGAGATGGGCGCGGTGGCGGTGGGGGCAACGATCTACTTCGGCTCGGAGGAGGGGATGCGCCAGCTGCAGGAGGTGAGCGAGGCGTTCCATGAGGCCCACGAGCTCGGCATGGCAACCGTGCTCTGGTGCTACCTGCGCAACAACGCCTTCAAGAAGGACGGTATCGACTACCACACCGCCGCCGACCTCAGCGGCCAGGCGAACCATCTTGGGGTCACCATCCAGGCCGACATCATCAAGCAGAAGCTCCCCACCAACAACGGGGGATTCACCGCGCTGAAGTTCGGCAAGACGGCGCCCGAGGTGTACGAGAAGCTCTCCAGCGACAACCCCATCGACCTGACCCGCTACCAGCTGCTCAACTGCTTCTCGGGGCGTTCCCCACTGATCAACAGTGGCGGGGAGTCCAAGGGGGCGAGTGACCTCGCCGAGGCTGTGCGGACGGCCGTGATCAACAAGCGCGCCGGAGGCGCAGGGCTGATCACGGGCCGCAAAGCCTTCCAGCGGCCGACTGCCGAGGGTATCGAGTTGCTCAACGCCGTCCAGGACGTCTATCTGCTCAACGAGGTGACCGTCGCATGACCGACGCGACCCGACCGGGAGACGGCGACAGTGAGCTGGCGGCTCCGACCGCCTCGCCGTCGAGCGACGACGCGGACAGCGCGTCCGCCGCTGAGGACCGGGACAATCGCACTGTCCGCACGGGGACGCGACCCAGCAACGTGGCGATGCTGATCGGGGCCATCCTGGTGATCGTCGTCGCCCAACTCGTGACCAGCTTCCTTGTGCTCTCGTCCACCAACCAGCTGCGTGATCAGTACACGGCGGCGAACGGGCTGCAGCGCTGTCTCATCCGCGCGCAGCTCGCCGAGAACCAGGCCGCTGACCCCTCGGGTACCGCGTACAAGGCGGCTGTCAACAATTGTCTGAAGTAAACCGCGCCTGAAAGCGGCCGATCACCGCGTGGCCTTGCGGAGCTCGTGACGAGCGATCGACTGCAGGTGCACCTCATCGGGGCCGTCGAGGATCCGCAGCGCACGCGTCCACGCATACATCCTCGCCAGCGGCACGTCGTTGCTCATACCGGCACCGCCGTGCACCTGGATGGCACGGTCGACGATGTCGCA
>JALZAG010000185.1 GCA_030948445.1 Candidatus Dormiibacterota bacterium | reverse complement strand
GCGGACACCGCAGGCAACGTGGTGGGCGTCAACGTGGCGACAGCCGGGAACGCCACCAACATCGGCTACAGCATCCCGGCCGACCTGGCGCGCTACGTCGCTGAGACGCTGATCGCGCACCAGAAGGTGCAGCACCCGTTCCTCGGGATCGGCTACTACACAAGCATCGACGCCATCGAGCAGGGAACACCGTTCACCGGCCCGGGCGTGCTGGTGCACAGCGTCAGCGGCGGGACTCCGGCCGCCCACGCGGGATTCCAGGTCGGCGACATCCTGGTGGCGATCGACGGGGTGGCCATCGACAAGGGCCTGACCCTGGGCGGGCTCATCCAGCCGCACAAGGTGGGCGACACCATCACCTGCACCGTGCGGCGGGGAACCCAGGCCCTGACGCTCAAGGCAACGCTCGAGGAACGGCCCAACGCCTGATCGGCGGGCTCAGCCGGCGGGCGTGCGAACGGTGGCCGGAACGCGCGAGCGACGGGTGCTCCACGCCGGCTGGCGATCGACGAACTCGTAGAGCGCAGCCGGCCGTCCGGGGCCGCTCTTCACCACTCGGCCGGTGGCGCGCACCAGCCCGGATTGCTCGAGGCCGCGACGGAAATTCGAGGGCTCGTAGGTGACCCCGCTGATCGCTTCGAAGACACGCCGCGCCTGGGGCATGGTGAAGAGCTCTGGAAGGAGCCCAACGGCGATGTTGGACCACCACACCTTGCCGCGCAGGCGCTCGACGCCGTCGGCGATGACGGCCGCGTGGTCGAACGCCAACGGTGGCAGGGCATCGACCGAGAACCAGCGCGCAGCCGATTCCTGCTCGCGGAGCACCGCAGCATCGATGAGCCCGAGGTACGCCACCGAAGGGATCCAGCCCCGGGGGTCGCGCGCCGGGTCGCCGTAGGTTTGCAGCTGCTCCATGTACACAGCCCCGACGCCCGTCTTCTCGGTGAGCTTGCGCTGAGCGGTCTCCTCGGGACGCTCGTCGCCGCTCATGAAGCCGCCAGGCAATGACCACATGTTGGCGTGCGGCTCCTCTTCGCGGCGGACCAGCAGAACATGGAGCTGACCGGCGACGGGGGCGAGGACAACGGGAAGTGCGTTGAGCCCGGCGGGAGCGGGGAACCCCGCACTGTTGACTGCGCTCATCTGCTCTGTCATGACGAGGGCAACGTAGCATCTGCAGTGCCGCGTCACGAATCGGTGGCGTCGTCCGGCCGGGACGGACGTCTCGTGAATCGCCCGTCACACGTCCGCCACGTGTGCCCCTGTTCGCGCCCGTACGCTGCAACTGCAGTGAACAGCTCGACTCAACCGCGAATCCGCCCACTGGGCGTGCCCCGGGCGCCCCGGCGCAGGTTCGTGCCGCCCGCGGCGGTTCGCATCGCCCAGGTCTGCCTGCTGGCGCGGATCCTGTTCGCGGTCGTGCTGGTGGCGTTGGCTGGATCCGCCACCGTCCCCACCGCTGTCGCCATCCCCGGGGTGGGACGTTTCGTTCTACCCGGTGCCTCAACCTGGAGCGCGGCGGCGCTGTGGGTGGTCGCCGCCGCGGTCTTCGAGGGCGCGCTGGTGCTGAGGCTCGGCCGGCTCCGTGCCGGGAGTCGCCGCGTCATCCTGCTGGTCGAAGGGCTCGTCATCGCTGCCTCAGGCATGTACACCGCCGCGGGGCTGAAGATCGCCCTGGTTCCGCTGGTGAGTGCCATCGCGGCCATCGCCCTGCTTCGTCTCGACCATGTCCGTCATTCGTTCAACCGGGCGCGCTCCGAACGCAGGGTGCTGCTGCAGGAGATCCCCACAACCCTCTTCGACGGCTACGCGTTGCCGGAGCCGGCGGCCGTCAAGGAGATCCAGCGCATCGGCTACCGCGTCGGCGTCGACTCCGAGAGGGCTCGCAGCGGCGCGTCGGAGATGTCCAGGGCGTAGCCGATGGCCGGTTCGCGATGACCGGCCATTACGAAGCTGCCCTCGCCAAACGCGCGGCAGCCCCGAGCCTCGTAGAAGCGACGCGCGGCAGCCTTCGCCAGTGTCCACACCTCGACGCGCGCGCAGTTGCGGAGTCGCAGCTCATTCAACGAGCGGTGCCACAGCGCCAGGCCGACGCCGCGACCCTGCGCTTCGGGCACAACGTAGAACGCCGCCAGCTCGCCGTCGCCGCTGCGCAGCAGACCGAGCCCGGCAAGTCCGACGATCCGCCCGCCGCGCCGCGCAGCCAGCGTGCCCGCGGGGGCTGCGCGCGCACCCGTCCAGCTGCCCTGGCCCTCGAGAGTGCCGTCGAAGATCCCGTCGATCTCGGCGCGGCTGAAGATATGAGCGTAGGCCGAACGCCAGGCGGCACGGACCACCTCCACCCGTTGCTCACGCTCGCTCACCGCCTCGCTCCAACCGATGGCGACGTCGTCGCTCAATGACCGAACGGGAGCTCTTGGCCGGTCACGACCAGCTCGATCGACCTCGCCATGGCAGTGGCGAACTCGGCGCGCGCGCTCGCGTCGGCAGCCGCGTCCACCTGTTTGCCGGCCTGGCGGTTTCCGATCCACGGAGGAATCCCCCGACCGATCAGCTCGCTGTCGACGCGCGCGCTGACCTGGCAGTCGTCGACCTCGTCCACCTCGATGGAGACCCTGCTGAGGACGGTGGTGTTGTCGAGAACCTTCCAGGTCTTGGCCCAGCGGCGGGTGTTGCCACCGGGCGCGATCACCAGCCGCACCGGGTCGGTGATCAGGTTCGCACCCGCGTCCTCCGCAACCCTGGTCAGCAACTCACGGATGGGCGCGTCGAGGTCGCGTGCGATCCAGCCCACCAGGGAGGGCGCCCGGTTGTCGAGGTCGGGCAGCCCCGCCACCACCTCGGCGCCCTCGATGGCGGTCATCGTCGAGGCGTGCCGGCGGCAGTACGGGAAGCCGGCCACTTCGGCGACGTGGTTGGGGCACCAAGCTGTCGGGCAGCGCCGCGACCGCTTGTCGACATAGCTGCACACGACGCCATCAGACCGGCGGCAGCCGTCCGCGGCGCAACGCTCGTGGCCGGTGGCAGTGGCTGGAGCGGCGGGGTCGGGACGGGGACGACGGCGGAACATGGGTCTCCTCGCGGGACGGGAGGCTCCTCCTGCCCCCGATGGTGA